>CAYWIR010000259.1:0-4410 GCA_964458375.1 uncultured Neptunicoccus sp. | reverse complement strand
TTATGTCCGCTTATGAATATGTAGATCACACCTATGATGTTGTTGTTGTTGGGGCTGGGGGCGCTGGCCTTCGGGCGACCCTTGGCATGGCTGAACAGGGTCTGAAAACCGCCTGTATTTCCAAAGTGTTCCCAACACGGTCCCACACAGTTGCGGCGCAAGGCGGCATCGCGGCGTCTTTGTCAAACATGGGTCCTGATAACTGGCAGTGGCATTTGTATGACACGGTCAAAGGGTCAGATTGGCTCGGTGACACGGACGCGATGGAATATCTGGCACGGGAAGCCCCCAAAGCGGTTTACGAGCTGGATCACTACGGGGTGCCGTTTTCGCGTACCGAAGAGGGTAAGATTTACCAACGTCCATTTGGCGGCCACACCACAGAATTTGGCGAAGGCCCCCCTGTGCAGCGCACCTGTGCGGCCGCTGACCGTACTGGTCACGCGATTTTGCACACGCTTTATGGGCAATCCCTGAAAAACAACGCGGAATTCTTCATCGAATACTTCGCGCTTGATCTGATCATGGCTGAAGACGGCTCTTGCCAAGGGGTGATCTGCTGGAAGCTGGACGATGGTACAATCCACCGGTTCAACGCCAAGATGGTTGTTTTGGCGACAGGCGGCTATGGCCGCGCATACTTTAGCGCCACATCGGCCCACACCTGTACGGGTGATGGCGGTGGCATGGTGGCCCGTCAGGGTTTGCCGTTGCAAGATATGGAGTTTGTGCAATTCCACCCAACTGGCATCTACGGCTCTGGCTGTTTGATCACCGAGGGTGCGCGCGGGGAGGGTGGTTACCTGACCAACTCCGAAGGTGAACGATTCATGGAACGTTATGCGCCAACCTATAAGGATTTGGCGTCCCGTGATGTTGTATCGCGTTGTATGACAATGGAAATTCGTGAAGGGCGCGGGATTGGGGCCGAAGGGGATCACATCCATCTTCACCTAAACCACCTGCCACCCGAAGCACTGGCCGAACGCCTTCCAGGTATTTCAGAAAGCGCACGTATTTTTGCGGGTGTGGACGTGACGAAAGAGCCGATCCCTGTGCTGCCGACTGTGCATTACAACATGGGCGGTGTTCCGACGAACTATTGGGGCGAAGTGCTCGACCCGAACAGCAAAGACCACGACAAGATTTTCCCCGGCTTGATGGCCGTAGGGGAAGCGGGCTGTGCATCTGTGCATGGGGCGAACCGTTTGGGTTCCAACTCTTTGATTGACCTTGTGGTGTTTGGCCGCGCGGCAGCGATCAAAGCGGGCGAAATTGTTGATCCGAAAGCACCGAACCCAGAGCTGAACAAGGCAAGTGTTGAAGCGGCGATGGATCGTTTTGATGCCACACGAAACGCGGCAGGCTCTATCGCAACTGCTGATCTGCGCTTGGAAATGCAAAAAACCATGCAAGCGGATGCTGCGGTGTTCCGCACCGACAAAACGCTAGCTGAAGGTCTTGATAAAATGACCGCTGTGGCGGCCAAGCTGGACGACATTTCTGTGACAGATCGCTCCATGGTTTGGAACACAGACTTGATGGAAACGCTGGAACTTCAAAACCTTATGCCAAATGCTCTGGCCACCATTGCAGGGGCGGAAGCTCGCAAAGAAAGCCGTGGCGCCCACGCGCATGAGGATTATCCAGATCGCGATGACAAAAAGTGGCGCAAGCACACTTTGGCGCGCGTGGATGGAAACAAAGTGAAACTGAGCTATCGTAATGTGCATATCGACCCGCTCACGTCAGAGAAAGACGGCGGAATCGAGCTGAAAAAGATCGCTCCAAAGGCGCGGGTCTACTAAATCGGCGATATCTGCTATGCTTGCATGTGTGGGATGGGCCAGAAGCAAAAGGAAAAGACTATGGCGATGACAACATCACTGACAGTTTTGACGATTGCTTTTGGGCTGTGCGCCGTTTCGGTGGCACATGCCGCACAACGCATTCCGCTCTCCGCGGCCTTAGCGCAGTGTAAAACACGTGTGGCTTTGGACCAAAGCGATAGTATCAGGGGCGGCGCGACTGAGGAAAACCCAAGCCACCGTGATGAGCAAAGATATCGCGCCTGTGTCTACGCGAAGTCAGGCTATTACCCCGCAAAAACCAAAAAGAACGGCGTTACCATTTCTGGCACAGCTCGAATTGGTATCGTGGTGATCGACTAGGGAGCAGACTGATGGGTGTTTCAACATTGCTGAAAACGGTCGCCATCGCTGCGATTGTCACAAGTATGATGCCAAGCATGGGTCAGGCCCGTGGTACGCTGTCGTTGGGCCAAGCCGTGGACAAATGCACCAAACGCGCGATTGAAACGGGCCGCCGACCATTTGGACGCTATGGCGACAACCCACCAGAATACCTCGTGCAAACCGAATACCGCGCCTGCGTTTATGCCAATTCAGGTCAGTATCCAACGGCCAAAGTAGAATACCGCGAGTCCATTTTGACCAAGCTGAAAGACGCTTTTTGATGCGGTTTGGCTGGATGATAATACCTGCGGCGCTGGCCGTGACAGGCTGCCAGCAGCCAAGCGATACCCCTGCGCGTATGTCCGCGGAACAGGCAGAGGTGCATTGCACAAAACTGGCAAATCAATACGCCAACACACCCCTGTTGATCCCAGATGAAAGCGGCACAATCCAAGTGGGTTTGTTAGCGGAATTGCCTGACAGCTTTATGGTGACCGATTTTTACAAACAGTGTTTCTTTGCCAATGCAAAACAGCGGCCGACCTCCATCCCCAAAATTCAGGCGTTTGGCTAGGGTCTAAGATGGCAAAAGCGGCGTATAAGAACATTAAGATTATCTGGCACATGGGGTTCCAAAAAACGGGCACCACCAGTTTTCAGTCCATCTTGCGGCGCAATCAAAAGGCGCTGGAAAAGAAGATTTCTGTCTTCCCTAAACAAGAGTCTACGCGCGCCGTGCAAGAGGCGGGACTTGCCTATTGGGACACGCCGAATGATGCGACCAAAAAGGCGTTGATGGATGCCGCCAAAGACATTCGCAAGGTTGTGCGCGACGCAGAACGCACCGTTGGATTGGTGTCTGACGAAAACATCATGGGGCTGGAGCTGTATGATGAAAAGGGCGGCATGATTGACATGGCCGCTGCGATTATGCCGATCCTCGAAGAGGCATGTGCTCCCGCGCAGTGTGAATTCGTATTTTACACCCGTGATTTTGATGGCTGGTACAAAAGCGCCTATAATCAGGTGGTTAAGCAGTTGCGTTGCCGAAAAGACTTTGACCAGTGGGTCGCGGATGCGCCGTTTTCTACGGATTGGGATGAACATCACAAGCGCCTGTCTGGCGTTGTGTCTTCACCTGTACACTTTCGCGATCTCAAAGAAGATGGGGCGCAAGATCTGCCCATAGGTGGGTTTATTCTGCGCCTTGCTGGCATTGATGACGCCACATTAAAAACGCTCAAAGGCCCCATCGGAACCAATGAGTCATTGGCCCCCGGCGCGGTTCGATTTATGTTAGAGCTGAACCGCACACATATGCATGAGAGGGGCCTTGATATCGTGCGCCGAAAGATGCTTAAACACCCCGACGCCTTCAGCTGATGCGTCGTATCCAAGAAATGAAAACAGTGACGGCCACCATGGGACCAAAAACACTCTTAGCATCCGCGTTGATCCTGATCACCGCGTCTTGTGACAGTGCCCAAGAAGCCGTGACCAAAGGGACGCGCGACACGGCAAAAACGGTTGTGAACCAAGTGGTCGAAACCAAATTCCCAGGTTTGAACGCCGCCCCCATCACAGATTGTGTCATCGACAATGCATCGGTGTCTGAAATTCTCACTATTGCCAAGGCTTCGGTTGTTGGCATTCAACCAGATACGGTAGATACTGTTGTAGATATCAGTCAAAGACCGGAAACAGCGGCGTGTATCGCCAAAAATGGCCTAAAACTTCTGGGCTAAAAGGATCAAGATTATGGTAGAACTCGCACTTCCAAAGAATTCACGAATGACCGTGGGCAAAACATGGCCCAAGCCAGAAGGCGCGACCAATGTGCGTGTGTTCAAGATTTATCGGTTTGATCCAGACAGTGGTGAAAACCCACGGGTAGACACCTATCATGTGGACATGGACACCTGTGGCCCGATGATGCTGGATGCGCTGATTAAGATCAAAAACGAGATTGATCCAACCCTGACATTCCGTCGCTCTTGCCGTGAAGGGATTTGTGGGTCCTGTGCGATGAACATCGACGGGATCAACACGCTGGCCTGTATCTATGGCATGGACGAGGTAAAGGGCGACGTCAAAATCTACCCCCTGCCCCACATGCCAGTTGTCAAAGACCTGATCCCAGATCTTACCCATTTTTATGCGCAACACGCCTCTATCATGCCGTGGTTGGAAACCAAAACGAACCGCCCGGCCAAAG
>CAYWIR010000258.1:0-4421 GCA_964458375.1 uncultured Neptunicoccus sp. | reverse complement strand
TTGGTGAACCGGTGTTGTCATGGCTCACTCGCTATTAGCGCGGCCTCTATGGCCGAAGCGTATGTGCATGACTGGAAGGATCTTTGGCGTAAAAATGTATCCATGTTCCTGTTTGCCAGCCGTTTCATGGCCAATAAAACCGAAGAGTTTTGGGGGGCTGACCGCGTTAAAGTTGACTTTCTACGCAATCCGTTTGATGCGGAAAAGTACCATGTAGATGCCAATGTTGGAGATTACATTCTCTATTTTGGCAGGCTGATCGATGAAAAAGGTGTCGATATATTAATGGATGCGGCAGAACGTGCTCCTGAAGTGCCTGTGGTGGTGGTTGGTGACGGGCCCGACCTAAAAAAGCTGGAGCACCGCGCAGCGACGCTTGAAAATGTACGCGTGGTTGGCCCTGCCTGGGGAGATGAATTGGCCCGTTGGCAACATGGGGCCCGCGCAGTCGTGGTCCCATCAATTTGGAACGAAAACTTTCCATATGTCATTTTACAGGCCTTTGCTGCATCAAATCCGGTGATTGGTGCGCGACGCGGTGGAATTCCCGAGCTGATCGAGGATGGGCCCCATGGCTGGACCTATGAGGCTGATGATGTAGATGGATTGGTTGCGTGCCTGCGAAATGTGCAGTCCATGCATGACGCGCAGATTCTGAGTATGGGGCAGGCGGCTTGTGACTATACACATCTTTCTTTCTCGGATACGGCTATTTATGAGCGTCTCGTTAGCATTTACAAACAGGTTATTTAGTGCAGTTTTTGTTCCTTGGCTGCAGTGGATTTATTGGATCCCACGCTGCAGATAAATTATTTGATATTGGTCACTCTGTTGGGGTGTATGGTCTTCCTAAAGAGCGGTATCGCAATACGGAGCAGCAGGGATGAGTGAATTCGCTCAAAAGCGGTTCTTGATTATTGCGGGCCAGCCCAAGGCAGGCACAACCTCTCTGTTTGACTGGATGGCTCAACACCCTGAGATTACTCCATCTCGCCTTAAGGAAACGCGTTTCTTTCTTGATCCGGATTATCCGCTGAACCGCCCACATGTTTTTGATGGCAAAAATTTAGGTAGCTATGCCGAACTTTTCCCGAAAGAGCATGGTGCTGTTTTCATGGAAGCCACTCCTGATTAT
Organism: uncultured Neptunicoccus sp.; assembly: GCA_964458375.1. Classification (GTDB taxonomy): domain Bacteria; phylum Pseudomonadota; class Alphaproteobacteria; order Rhodobacterales; family Rhodobacteraceae; genus Amylibacter. Next base: position 3,286 of record CAYWIR010000258.1, on the reverse strand, counting down.
ATGTATTCTACAGGCTTTCAAGAGATTGCGACGGCGTTACCAAATGCCCATGTGGTCATCATATGTCGCGAACCCGTTGCACGGCTCATTTCCGCATTTCGTTATTTCAAACAAAGCGGTCTGCTTAAAACCGAGCTGACGTTTGACGACTGGATATCGCACCAAGAGAAGCAAGGCATTTCAGCAACGACACCCGTAGCCTATCGTGCTTTGGACCATTGTGCTTTGGACAGATATCTTCCCGAACTTCGTGACGCCTTTGGAACTAGGCTTTTAGAAATCGACTTCGCCGATCTAACCGCTAATCCTTTGGCCGTTTCAAATGCCGTTTGCGCTCATTTGGGGATTTCGCCACTCCAGCAACTTACAAAACAGGCTGCTAGTAACAAAACTGTTTCACCGCGCTGGCCTGCCCTCACTCGAAGGTTTAACCAGATACATCGTTCAGTGTCCCAGAGACTGCTTGCGGCCCCTAAGCTGCGAAGTGCCTTTCGACCGGCGGGGCGGGCAATGCGTTCAATTCTCACGTCAAACAGATCCCCAGATGCTGTCCGACCGACAGCGCGAACCATCGAAACAATTTCCCAGTATCTGAAAAATGAAACTGGACCATCCATAAAGGATGCCTCCTGATGTCCGATGCTCCGATGATTTTCATTGTTGGGAACAGCCGTAGCGGTACCACTATGCTGGGTCGTGTTTTCGGGCTGCACAGCCAAGTTCATACCTTCGCCGAGTTACAATATTTTGAGAATGTCATCAGTTCGGACGAAATGGACCGAACCGTGAGTTTGCCTGTTGAAAGATTGGTCGAAATCGGTGCGAGATTGCTTACCACCATCCGGCATGGTCTTTTTGAGACCGAGACCAAGGAGGCGCTAAAGCAGGAAGCGACAGCTTTAATTGAACATCAGAACATCTCGGATCCGATGTCGCTTTATGCGGCGATCTTGGAAATGGAGACCCTATCTGTTGCTGGCAAAACGATCCCATGCGAGCAAACCCCGCGTTATCTTTTTGATACATCTTCTATCTTGGGTGCCTTTCCTAATGCACGGTTTATCCATATTTACCGTGATCCGCGATCTGTATTGCTGTCCCAAAAAAACCGGTGGCGTCGGGGCTTTTTGGCTGAAAAGCGCATGCCCTTGATTTGGATTCTTCGCTCTTGGAGCAATTACCATCCCTATTTGACGTCACGTGTTTGGGCTTCTTCCATGAACCAAGCTGAATCTCTTCGTGATGATTTGCGATTTATGGAAGTCCGTTATGAAGATCTCCTGAAAACGCCCGAACCGATTTTGAAAGACTTGTGCGATCATGTAGGCATAGCTTTTGAGTCTGAAATGCTTGGTGTGCAACAAATCGGCTCCTCAACTCAAATAGATCGTGAGAGCAAACAAGGCTTTGATCGTTCTCGTATCGATGCTTGGAAAAATGGCGGGTTAAGTCGGGCTGAGATAGCAATATGTGAGCGGACCACGCGCGATGTTCTGTCGTCGCGTGGTTACACCTTGTCAGATACAGAATCCGGGTTGTTGGGCCGATTGGCTTTATGGGCCACTCTACTGCCAAAGGGATCAATTGCGGCAGCACTGAATTTTAGGCGCTTTCGGAATTTGGGGAAAACGGTGTTACGGCGGCTTTAGAAGTCCCACGCGCATCACGCTATAGTTTATTAGGAGATTAGATTGTTACGTTCATTGCTTCGCAGGCTTATCCCAGGGGTGACTTGGCAACATCCGGTGGTTTCTGCTGTTTTACATGTGCTGGATCCTATCGAATGGGTCATGCGTTCAATGAAAGGGTTGGGCCATCTTCCTAAACTAACCATGCGGGTACGCTCGAATGGACTTCGAGGGCAGTTTGGCGGCAGTAAGTTCGTCAGAATGGGCAAGATATTTGCCGACGAGCTGCGGAATCGTGCCGAACTTAAGCCAGAAGGGCGCGTTCTTGAAATTGGATGCGGATGTGGTCGCAACGCGTTTGCCTTGTCGCCTTATCTTGAAGATGGCAATTTTGTTGGAATTGATATTGATCAACCTTCCATCAATGCGGCCAATACGAACGCGTTTCTGTCCAAACGCGGTTATTCGTTCGAATTTTTGGATGTGGATAACCCGGAATATAACCCCAATGGGCGCTATAAGGCCTCTGAGTATGAGTTCGAATTTGAGGACAACAGTTTTGATGTTATCTTTTTGGTCTCGGTTGTGACCCATATTCTTCCGCAGGATCTGGAGAATTATTTCTCCGAAATTGCGCGTATGCTCAAACCGGGCGGGCGGTTGGTCTTCACCACATTCATTATGGATATCGCCACGCACTACGGAAATGTAGAATTTGAATACGGTGATGGCCCTTGGCGTTCTTCTCATAGCGAGATACCGGAAATCTGTGTTGGATATTATCTCGATTACTTCAAACAGGAGCTTTCTGCTCGAGGGCTGGAAATGGTAAGTGCGCCGATTGCAAGTGATGGTGGAAATAGGCCAATCCAAGGGGAAACCACATCCTTTGGGCAAGATATTGTTATCGCGCAGAAACAACCGGCAGCCTAATCCATGCCCGCACAGGTTGATAAGTACTACATTAAAACTCGGCCCTCGCGACTTTGGGCGCGCGCTCTGAGTTACGCCCTGTTTGAAGGTCGCCCATTGACCACCAAGGGGCAATGGATCAACCCGCTTGTCTTTGGTCTTTTTGGCGTGGTCAGACGATTGCCTCAGCTCAAGGCAGTTAAAGCGCCGGTCTTTATCCTGGGCGCTGGACGAAGTGGCACGACGATTTTGGGTGTTTTGCTCTCTATGCACGGTAAGGTTGGCTTTCTGAATGAGCCTAAAGCCATGTGGCATGCCGCTATGGGTGGCGGTGAGGACCTCATTGGCAGTTATGATCGCGGAGCTGCCCGTTATCGGTTGGTTGGTAAGGACGCCAGTGGGGCGGTCGCAGAGGCGATGCATCGGCACTATGGCAGCTATTTGCGTGCGACGTTCACACAGAGGGTGGTCGATAAATACCCAGAGCTTATCTTCCGTCTACCCTTTGTTCGGGCCATCTTCCCTGATGCCAAGTTTCTCTTCATTGCCCGAAACGGGTGGGACACTTGCGGCTCCATCAAGGGCTGGTCGGCGCGTCTTGGTGAGGACAAGGACGGGGAGGTCCATGATTGGTGGGGCGCTGATGACCGCAAGTGGCATCTATTGGTGGATCAGATCGTACCCGAGCATGATGATCTTGCGCCTTTTGCCCGCGAGATGCGCGACTGGGACGCTCAGGAGCAACG
>CAYWIR010000257.1:0-4426 GCA_964458375.1 uncultured Neptunicoccus sp. | reverse complement strand
ATTGGCTGCATCTCGTGGATTTGAACGGAGCCTTTGCAGGTGAACCTGTGAACGCCAAACCCGTCGAAGACATTCTGAAAACCTGCAACGTCCCTGCCCAACTGGGCGGTGGCATCCGCGATATGGCCACCATCGAACGCTGGCTCGAACGGGGCTTGCAACGGGTCATCCTTGGCACGGTTGCCGTAGAAGACCCATCCTTGGTGCGCGCCGCCGCCAAACGCTTCCCAAACCACATTGCAGTGGGCATTGATGCACGCGGCGGCAAGGTTGCCACACGCGGCTGGGCCGAAGAAACCGACGTGGACGCAACCGATCTGGCAAAACAATTCGAAGACGCGGGCGTTGCGGCCATTATCTACACCGACATCAACCGCGATGGGGCGATGCAGGGACCAAACGTAGACGCAACCGCCGCCCTCGCCCACGCAGTATCCATTCCCGTTATCGCCTCTGGTGGCGTGTCCTCAATGGCCGATCTTCAAGCCCTCAAAGACTGCGGCGCACCCCTTGATGGGGCCATTTCAGGCCGCGCACTTTATGACGGTGAAATCAATGTGGCCGATGCAACCGCCCTGCTAAAAGCATGACCCTCAAGACAGCGCTCATACTCGTCTATGTTGCGTTCCTCGCGGTGTTCTTTGTGGTCGTTCTGTTTGCGACCTTCCTTGATATCATCGGCATTTGCGTTTTCGCTGACGGCATCATGGAAACATGCCAAGTAGGCCGCTTCAATATTTCACATCTCTACAATTCGAACCCAATTGTAAGCATTTTTGCAAATACAAACCTATTTTTCTTTTGGATACTTCTTGGTGGTGGCTGTTTGTACCTTCAAGACTGGCTGAAAAAGAGAAACGGTTAGTTTCCAATAGGGAAATAAACCTCCTATCCATTAATCCATTGATTTTTATATAAACTTTAACGTGCAAAATTAGGCACAATTCAACTGACAAAAAAGTGTGCCTACCTTCGTTGAAAAATAACCAATCATCTCTTACGTGCGTAATAGGGAAAGGACTCGCTATCGCGCTGTGAGTTTGTGTTTGTTTTGTAGGGGATTGAACAATGGCCATCGGTCAGGCAGGTCAGATTACTACCAGTTCGCCGACTGAAAACCAGCCGATCACGGTTTCTTTTGCCGAAACGCTCGACAATCCAGTTGTCGTTCTCACAGGCACGAACAATGGTGGCAACCAATACTCCGCCCGCGTCATTGAAATCACAGACGACTCTTTCACCTTCATTATCGAAGAATGGGAATATCACGACGGCCCCCATGGTGCGACCGAAACAATCCACTGGTTGGCCGTCGAAGAAGGCACGCACACGTTACCAGACGGGCGCCAAATTACGGCAGGCACTGCCAGCGCGAACCACACAGATACGGCTGTTTCCCTAACTGGGTTCGACGATCCGCCTGTGGTCCTGACAAATGTGATTTCCAACAACGACGCAATAGCAGTCGACAGTGACCCCCATAACATTATGGCCACTGGGTTCGATATCCGTCTGCAAGAAGAGCAAGCACAAGACGGAATCCATGGTTTTGAAGATGTGGGCTATATTGCCATTGAAGCTGGCAATGGCACTGACTCTGGGTCTGCGATCACACATGGCAATTTTGACGAAAGCACAGTCGACTATGCGCTTGGAGCTACATTTACGAACGCGACTGTGTTGGCAGAAACCCAAACCCTAAACGACACTGACACAGCAAACATCGAAATTCGCGGCGGCCCAGACAGCAACAGCGTCTTCTTGCGCCTGCGCGAAGAGCAAAGCGCCGATCGTGAAACAAACCACCAAGATGAAACCCTTGGCTTGGTTGCTTTTGAAACAGGGCTGATTTTGTGCTTCACCCCTGACACGCTCATAACCACGCCGCTTGGGCCTGTGGACATCAAATCCCTAAAGGCGGGCGACCTGATCATTACCAAAGACAACGGTTTGCAGCCTATTCGTTGGATCGGGTCCAAACGTGTCTCTTACCTGCGCCAAATGGTGGATCCCCATTTGCAGCCCGTGACCATACCCGCCCATTTCTTTGGCGCAGGTGTCCCGAGCCGCCCGTTAAAAGTATCCCCACAACACCGCATTTTGGTCTCGGGATATGAAATGCAGCTAAACTACGGTGAAAGCGAAGTCTTCGTGGCCGCAAAATCGCTGCTAACACATGCGCACATACCCTCCCCTAAGCCTGAAGAGACGGAGTACATTCACATCATGTTCGACACCCATCAGGTGATCTATGCCAATGGTGTCGAAACCGAAAGCCTGCACCCAGGTCACCTCACCAAAGACGGGCTGGACGGCAAAGCCCGCGATGAATTGTTCGCCATCTTCCCCGAACTGCGCTCCAGCCCAGAAAGTTATGGCAAGGCGGCCCGTATGGTCATCAAAACCGAACTGGCCAAAGCAACTCTGAACCTGTTGCCAACGATCAATTTGGACGATCCCCCACAAATGCGGCCACATCTTCTGTTTTAGACCTGCGCAAGGCCCGCTCTTTCGCCATCCGCAAAGAGGCGCGGCCTCTGCCTAATTCACCTTCCCCACTGGCATTACCCTGAAAATCATCGTATCACGCCCGCGAACAACTCAGGCCGTCCTATGTTAAAAACCCGCATCATCCCCTGTCTCGACGTGAAAGATGGACGTGTGGTCAAAGGCGTGAACTTCGTCGATCTGATCGACGCTGGTGACCCCGTAGAATCCGCCAAAGCCTATGACGCTGCTGGCGCGGATGAGCTCTGCTTTTTGGACATTGCCGCCACCGTTGAAAACCGTGGCACCATGTTTGATGTGGCGCGGCGCACCGCAGAACAGTGTTTCATGCCCCTGACCATTGGAGGCGGTGTGCGGGTCCCTGATGACGTGCGCAACCTGCTGCTGGCTGGGGCGGACAAAGTGTCCTTCAACTCTGCCGCCGTTGCCAACCCTGATGTGGTCGCACAATCCGCCAACCGCTTTGGCTCCCAATGCATCGTTGTCGCCATAGACGCAAAAACCGTCAGCCCCGGTAAATGGGAGATTTTCACCCACGGCGGACGCAAAGGCACTGGCATTGATGCGGTGGATTTTGCCAAAGAAATGGCCGCCAAAGGCGCTGGTGAAATCCTCCTCACCTCTATGGATCGCGACGGCACACGGGCTGGGTTCAACCTCCCCCTCACCCGCGCCATTTCCGATGCCGTGACCATCCCCGTCATTGCTTCTGGCGGTGTTGGAACCCTCGATCATTTGGTCGAAGGCGTCACCAAAGGCGGCGCCTCTGCCGTGCTCGCCGCATCGATCTTTCACTTTGGCGATTACACAATAGCCCAAGCCAAACAGCACATGCACAGCGCTGGCATTCCAGTAAGGTTATAACCCATGCCCAACGTTCTCACCCGTCTTGCCCGCACGATTGAATCCCGCAAAGGCGAAGATGAAAAACACTCTTACGCTGCGAAACTGTTTGCTCGTGGCCCTGAAAAATGCGCCGAAAAATTTGGCGAAGAGTCCGTTGAAGCAATCATCGCCGCTGTCAAAAACGACACCAAGAACCTGACCGAAGAAGCGGCAGATGTGATCTTTCACATGCTTGTTATGCTGTCATCACGGGGCGTAAAATTCGAAGACGTGCTTGATGAATTAAAACGCCGCGAAGGCACATCGGGCATCGTTGAAAAAGAAAACCGCACGAAATAGGCGCACATGCCAAAGCGTGGTTCGCTTTAAACAGTCAAACGCCGACAGCCCGATCTAAAGGCTGGTGTCACCGATACCACATGTTCTGTTTCTTAATCCGCTGACGGATCGCCATTTCTTTGCGCGGGAGATTGTCTCGATCAAACATCGCGCGCACCTTTTCGCCCTTGCCCTGAAACACCAAACGGCGGAACGGATCATAGGCTTTGACAACCTTCTTGATCTTATTGGGGGCCAACACCTTTTCAACGGTTTCCACCACCTCATCAGGGGCCACAGCATAAAGCAGCGGCAAATAGCGGTAATGCCAACTTACGTCCCCGTCGAGCAATCCAGTGGGGATCGTATCGCGCGCCCCGCCCAGTTTGGATATCACCAAGGGCAAGGCAATCTGATCCAACCAAGGATACAGCTCTTGCGTTTCGATTTGCCAAGGCACTTCACGTTCAAGCTCAGTGGCGTAATGGGTGAAAAACGTCGCAAATTCCGCAGGGTCTTTGTAGAAAAACCAGCCTGCGTTAAAATACATGTACCGCTTCCAAAACTCATCGGGCTGGCTCAGATCAAGCGTACTTTCGTAATCAAGATCAAACTTGTCATAGAGCGATTTCCACATCTCGCCGTAGCCAGGTCCATAAAGATCAACCTCAGGCCAAGTGTTTTCCCGCTTCATCGATGCCGTGGGGCGATCAAAATCAAACGGCACCTGATTGATGCGGCCTGTAAACACAGT
>CAYWIR010000256.1:0-4433 GCA_964458375.1 uncultured Neptunicoccus sp. | reverse complement strand
TGCGCCCGTGCAGGTAGCGCGCTGAAAAGGCTAGAAAATGTGCCAATGACCATAAAAACCGCAATAGAAACCTGTGTACGATACACTTATACATCCTCCGTCTAAGACGCGTTTAAACTCACGTCCTCACGTTCAGGGAAAATGGTAAATCGCCCCTTACGCACTACCAAAAAACAAAAAATGATTTGAGCTAAATCAGCCCTATAAACAGCCCTGTTTTCAAACGATCTTAAAACCTCCGCTCTAGACTGGGCCCAATTGAATTCCTGATGGGTGCCACATGCGACTCGCGTTTTTGTCTATACGATCCACGCTTTTTGCAGGTGTCGCTGCGACCTGCATCGGCTGTGTTGGGCCGAACCCGTTGCTGGCCCCATCCATTGCACAACCGGATACGCGTCCTGCCCGAAACTTCACATCGTTTAGTGCAGCGCTCGAATGTATGGATGGGCTGTTGGGAAAGGCGGGTCGGGGCCAAATCTTGATTTCGTCCTCTGACATCCCCGATGAAACCAACTATGTAAAAGTTGGCGCGGACGACATGTTGATCAACGCTATTTCACAGATGAACCGCCGCTCGCAGGCCTATGTTTTTGTCGATCAAGCACTGATAAAATTCGGCGGCCTTCTGGATGTAGAGGTACAAAATGGCGATGAAGTTGTGCCGCAATTCTATATTCGCGGCTCTATCAGCCAGTTGGATCGCGAGGTAACGGACAACAGCGCGACGGCCACTCTTTCTCCGGGCACGGGCAAGCTAACTGGTGCACGTTTCGGCCCCTATCGCAAATTGTCCGTCGTTTCCGTCGACATGCATCTGGTTGCGTTTCCGTCGCGGCGGGTTTTGCCGGGGGCATCGGTTGCGAATTCGATGGTTGTGGTTGGCCAGGGGTTTGGCGCGTCCGCTTCTGGCCTTATTGATCTCGCAACACTTGGGTTTTCCGTGCAAATCAATCGAGTAGAGAGTGAGAGCCAAGCGGTTCGAAACTTGATCGAGGTCGGGTTGATTGAACTACTTGGTCGCCATGCCCGTGTGCCCTATTGGACATGTTTGGCACAGCCTGTCACATCCGCAAAATCAAACGGCAAAAAGGAACGTAAGTTCACCCGCACATTGCCCGAAGGGGAGCTGTTGGCAGCGCAACAGATGTTGCAGGCATTGGGGTATTTGAAAACACCGTTTGAACCAAAAATCGGACGCAGAACCCGCAGCGCAATCAGTCGCTTTCAAGCAGATGCCAAAATACTGCCCAATGGGGTGCTGGATTTTGATCTTATGGTCCTATTGAAACGGCGTATGGAGGCCCACGAACGCAAATCGCGCACGACGAAACCACCGGTGCCAAAAACACCAACTGTCAAAAAGGTGGTGCCAAAGCGTGTATCACAAACCAATCAGGCCACAGTTCCAGTCGAAGAACGGGGTGTATCTTGCCCTACATCTTCCCCAGGGCAACCCTGCGATGACGCTTACATAAACCTGTATGATTTCTTAAAATCCAAGCAGTAGCGCGGCCCAGTCGTCTATCGCAATTGCCACAGCGGACCAAACTTTTTGTAGTGGATCGCTTCGAGCACAACGGCATTGGTGTTCAACGTTAACGCATCATTGGGCGCACCACTTTCATACCGTCCAGCCATCCAGCCGCCCTCGCTCGCTAAATCCACCAAACCCTCCCGCAAGTTGCCCGTATACGCCCGACCATAAAGCGCGTCCCATGCAAACACCGCCTTTAGGCTGACAGTCCGTTTGTCATTGTGAAATTCGCCATCTTCGGTGACCACGGCCCACGGTTCCCCGTTGCTGTGAACGGAAGAATAGAGAAAATACGGTGCTTGATTAACGTGATCTTCTGAAACCATCGTTGGCGTGCCAGTTTGGGCAAATCGCGACTCTTGCGCGAGATAGACCTGTGCCGCCAATTGCGCTGTTTCGCTATCTAAACCCAATTCCAACCCTTGCAGGAAATAGGGTTCGCTTAACGTTGGGGTAATGGATCGAAATGCTGATGAAGAGCGCAAATCCACAGGGACATCTTGGCCAGAAACCGTTTCCCAATCCATGATGCGCGATGCCGAAATGGCCCGCACCACATCCAACCCCCACAGCGCCGCGGCACGGGCGGCATACTGTTCGTACCCAACGCGGCCCTCTTGTGGATACGAAATCACACCGCCATCAATCGCGGCCCCGACCATTTCCCCCTGATAGGTCATCGCATCCAGATCCCATCCAGCCAAAACACTGCGAATCTGTGCACTGTGTTTCGGGGATCGTCGCTCCAAAACACGCAGCGCAGACAACAGCCGCCCAATATCAAGCGCGGACCAACCTATCCCTACATCTGACAAGTTGTTTTCATAATCTGTCATCGACAGATTTATCGTATTGTAGGCCTTGTTCGGCAATTTTCCTTCGAACAAAGGCAGTGTCGATAAGCTGTCCAAAAAACTGGTAACGCGCAGATCAAAGGCGGCGTCTGTCACCAAACCCAACGCCTGCGCCGATGACAGCGCCAAAATGTAACTGCCCTGATCCCATAACGTGCCAGACGGAAACCCAGCAACGGAATCGACCAATCCCGTATCTGGCCGCGTGTTCTTTGCAAAATAGCGCCAAGCGATTTGCGCAGCCTGCACATCAGCATCCGCTAACCCAACCGGACCAACAGGCAAGACCTGAGCAGAGGCGGAAGGATCAAAATTCGAATGTTGCCCCAAAAACAACAATCGTCCCGCACCATCGAATGACACCGCGAAAACGGCCGCCACCAAAAGCCCAGAAATGAACACCAAACTCGATCGATTCTGACTTTTAGAATGCTGCATTCTGATCCCTCTTTTTTGCTAAAATCGGCGCGGGTACTGCCCCCAAGTCCGATGTTTCATCCGCATTCGAAGGTCGCCATGCCGCAATCGAAACAATGCGCAAATGCGCGATCATATTCCAAACAATCCAGAAGGCATTCACGATTAGAAAAGAGGCCGAATACCCAGGAAAATCCATCCAATACGCCCAAATCCCATAGGCAATCGACGCCATCATAACGATCAAAATCAGGATGTTTAAGATAACACGCCCGAACCGATCACTGCTGAAAACGGGTGTTTTGGGGGTGGCAGGAAACTTTGGCTTTTGCCCAGATAGAACCAGCCCCAATGCCCGTATTGTAATAGGCAAGGCTCCAACGGACATAATACGTCCAATGTTAATCGCGTGGCCTTTACATCCAACCACCATCGCCAGTTCGCTCAGGATAAGAACAGGCAGGATGTGAAGGAAAAACTCTAGTGAATACGCCTCCACAGGGGCCCAGCCTGTGAAAATGGAAAACACGGGCGCAAACATCATTATCGGAATCCACAACACAGAAAGATAGGACCAAAACGTTGCCAAGTAATGCAGCTTCACACGCCAAGGCATGCCTGCGCGAAAAATCGGATTATCGCGGAGCATAATATCAAACGTCCCACCCGCATATTTCAGCTTTTGGGTCGCCCAGGCGTCCATGGTCCAAGGGGATAACATCCTGCATTCCACCTGCGGATGATAGACCGACGTCCATCGCTTTTCAGTATCTGAATGCAGCAAAATCGACGTGTAAATGTCTTCCGATACGTGGAATTTGAATGGCTCAAAATCCACTGTTGAACGGCGCGCCCAAGACGCCGCCTTCCAGTCGGCACCCAACCGTTTTAACGAAGCATTGAACAGTGCTTCACGCCGATGAACCGATCCTGCGCCACAACAAAAGGACGCGCCATTTCGATTGCGCCGCCGCTGGATCACGTCAAAGAAAACAGCAGGTTCCGACAACATCGGATCAGCCCCTTTTGTCGGTGTACCCGTCAAAAAACGGAACATGCTTGCCGTCGCGCGAATGCACCAAATGGGCGTGGCGGCAGGAAGTTTTTCGGCCACCCACTCTGGCCAAAGCTGCCCCTCTGGAATGTCATAAAACCAATGCGGCGTCTGAACCCACGCCACAGATCGGTCGCGAAAATAGCCCAACGTGTTTTCCAAAAAACGAGGGAACAATCGCGTATCTGCATCACAGATCACAATGAAATCTCCACCCGTCTGCAACAAAGCGTTTTTTAGGTTTCCTGCTTTAAAACCACGATTGGATTGACGCGCCAAATACCCCACATTCAGATCCTGCGCCATCTTCGCAAATTCGGCTCGATTGCCATCGTCCAGAACCCAGATTTTTGTCAGTGTGGATTTAGGCATGTTCAAGCATAACGCATCTTCAATCGTTGGCCGGACAACGGCCAAATCCTCATCAAATGTGGTTATGAAAATATCAACGACGGTGGGTCCGTCGCCATCCTCTCCAAAATCTGAACGATGACGTGGCGCGGGGGCACGAGGCGTGTCCCTTTCATCCCAAATGTCGTGAAAGAAAATTAGCGTTCCAACAAAAAATAAC
>CAYWIR010000255.1:0-4438 GCA_964458375.1 uncultured Neptunicoccus sp. | reverse complement strand
CGTGACGATCTGGCCCGTTGGAACGGTTAAGTCATAAGCGTGAGCGGTCAGCGGCGAAATCGCCACCGTAAGTACCACAATCACTTTTTTCGAATGAAACATTTTCACGTTAGTCATCAGAGCCTCTAACGCATCGACGCTCGTCCAAAACAAACAACTCTTTCGCAGATTTCCTAAAAGATAATTTACTCGTCCCAACACTCGAAACCGCGTGAATTTCCACCCCATCTACTTTTGCGACCTCAATTTCACCGATGGGTGTTGATAGTCTTTCGGGAGTTCCCATAAGAACCAACGCGCAGCCTGCCTCGAACGGAAAACTCTCCAGAGCTTCCTCGTTATTGCCGACTCTTTCAAAAAACACCTTAAGTTGGGTCCCGTTGGTCCCGCGTGAAATTTTGGAATCGGCCATTCGCCAGCCAAACAACTGCTTGCTGAATGCATCAACTTCGGTTTTTTTGTAATTGCCAGCCATTGGGCCTTCTGCGCCTTCAATGTCTTGCAGGACTTTACCAGAACAACTGCCATCTTGAACATCAATGCGAATGGGGACTGGAAGCAGTGATTTGCCATCTACAATAACGCGCATAGACAGGCGGCTAATGTCTTTGCGTTTTACTGTTTCACCGTCAAATTTAGGTGGATTAGTAAGGACACTGCCGCAATGAAGGCGCCAAACTTCTTCGTCAAAGCTAATGGTACCGCCGCCACGGACAAGTTGAAGATCAGCGCGTAACTTCAATCCGTCTTCCAATTGGTTCCATTTCACATTTTGTATCTGCCAAGTATTTCCTTGGAAAACGTAACTCGGGCCTAAAACGCCTGTTCCCATAGACTTATTGTTTGACCAAACGAACCAGCCCAGAACACCGCACAAAACACCGATGATTATCAACAAAAAATGAGTGAGTTTCATGAGATACCAATCCAGCGCAATCTTTACCCCTACAACGGAATATTATCGTGCTTCTTCCACGGGTTCGTCAGCTTCTTGCCCCGCAAGGACGCAAATGCCCGCGCCACCCGTTTGCGGGTGTTGCGTGGCATGATCACTTCGTCGATGAAGCCCTTTTCAGCGGCCACAAATGGGTTCTGGAAGCGGTCTTCGTAATCGGCCACACGCTTGGCGATCTTTTCTTCATCCCCAAGCTCTGAACGGTACAGAATTTCTGTCGCGCCCTTCGCACCCATCACAGCAATCTCCGCTGTCGGCCACGCATAGTTGAAATCATTGCGCAAATGCTTGGACGCCATAACAACATACGCCCCACCATAGGCTTTACGTGTAATCACGCTCACCTTTGGCACCGTTGCTTCACCATAAGCGAACAACAGTTTGGCACCGTGTTTGATAACACCGTCATATTCCTGCTTCGTGCCAGGCAAGAACCCAGGCACATCGATCAACGTCAGGATCGGAATTTCAAACGCATCACAGAACCGCACAAACCGCGCCCCTTTGCGGGCGCTATCGATATCCAAACAGCCCGCCAAAACCATTGGCTGGTTGGCAACCACGCCCACGGTCTGCCCTTCCATACGGATGAAACCCGTCAGGATGTTCTTCGCAAACTCCTCCTGAATTTCATAAAAATCGCCTTCATCCGCAATTTTCGTGATCAGCTCTTTCATATCGTAAGGCTTGTTCGGATTGTCAGGGATCAGCGTATCAAGGGACGCTTCGGCCCGCTCCACATCATCAAAGAATGGACGTACAGGAGGCTTTTCACGGTTGTTGAGCGGCAAGAAATCGATCAAGCGGCGCACTTCCATCAGCGCCTCCATATCGTTTTCAAACGCAGCATCAGCCACAGAAGACTTCTTAGTGTGGGTTGATGCCCCACCCAGCTCTTCCGCTGTCACCACTTCGTTTGTCACAGTCTTTACAACGTCAGGCCCCGTCACAAACATGTAAGAGGAATCTTTCACCATAAAGATAAAGTCGGTCATCGCAGGGGAATACACCGCGCCACCCGCACATGGGCCCATGATCACAGAAATCTGCGGCACAACGCCGGACGCCAGAATGTTGTTCTGAAACACATCCGCATAGCCCGCAAGCGAGGCAACACCTTCTTGAATACGCGCACCACCTGAATCGTTGATCCCAATGATCGGCGCACCGTTGCGCACGGCCATTTCTTGGATCTTACAAATCTTTTCTGCGTGGGTTTCAGACAAAGACCCACCAAAAACCGTAAAGTCTTGGCTGAACACATAGACAAGACGGCCATTCACCGTTCCCCAGCCCGTAATCACACCATCGCCCGCAAACGTAGTGTCCTGCATGTCAAATTCGGTGCAGCGGTGAGATTTGAACATATCGAACTCTTCGAACGACCCTTCGTCCAGCAAAACCTCTACCCGTTCGCGTGCGGTCAGCTTGCCTTTGGAATGCTGGCTGTCGATACGCTTTTGTCCCCCACCCAAGCGGGCTTCGGTACGGCGGTCTTCAAGTTGTTGCAGGATCGTGTTCACGGTGGCTTCCTCCCGAATGAGCATATTTCGGGCGTTTATAGGCCATATACGGCACGCGCGAAAGAACCTTATCGCATATTTGCAAATACTAATTCTATTCCAATGTTCAAATTGCAAACTTGCAAATCAGCGCGAAGAAGCTGACCCAAATCCACTGGCAGGCGTTGCTCTGCCGCCAAACCGCCCTTGTGCTCTTACACCTATCTTACAGCGGCCGCTCCCCCCATTGGAATACCACCCAATCAGGAGACGTAAACATGTTAACAGAAAACCAAATCATCAACGCGTTACAATTCGACCTCGCCTTTGAGAGCACAGGCGCAACCACAGCCAATCCGTTTGAAATCACCTTCCAGTACGCCAACAGCCAGCCAAGCGATCTAAACGGACAATATACAGGCTGGGAGTCTTGGAATGCCGCTGAGAAAGCCACTTACCGCGGCGCGCTTGATCAAATCGAATCCATCATCAACGTAAAATTTACGGAAGTGACGGGCCAAGCCGATCCAACCCTAAATGTGGGTAAAGTAGACTTTAATCCAGGTCTCGGCGGGCTGGGCGGGCTCAGCTATTCGACCAGAAATGGCCAGTTGAACAGCATCGACAATTTCACTCTGTTCAACAACGATATCAACATGGCGAATGCCACCAATCTGATCTTGCATGAACTCGGTCACGCGCTGGGGCTCGATCACCCCTTTGAAGGCGCCGCGCAACTTCCGACAGCTTTTGACAACAACAAATACACAGTGATGTCCTATGATCGAAACCCAGAAAATAACCAAGACAGCGACGCATTGATGCTCTTTGATATCCTCGCCTTGCAGGATATTTGGGGGGAGAACACCAACACCAATACAGGCAACAACACTTATACGGGCAGTCGCACCTCCAACATGGATTCAATCTGGGATGCAGGTGGTATTGATACGTTGGACGCCAGCGCGCGCAACACTGATGTTGTGCTCAATCTAAATCCAGCGAGCTTCTCACGCTTTGGCGACTATGACGATGTGTCCATCGCTTTTGGCGTCGACATTGAACGGGCCATTGGCGGGGCTGGCAATGACACGATACTCGGCAATGCCTTGGCCAACACCCTGCGCGGTGGCGCGGGCAATGACGCGCTGACTGGCGATGATGGGAACGACAAATTGTATGACGATGCTGGCAATGACACCGTGTCAGGCGGCGATGGGGATGATTTCATCCGTGTCGGTGGCGGCCAAGACAGCTTTGATGGGGGCGCAGGCATCGACACGATCTCCTACTACAGCTCAAACAGTGGCGTTTTGCTTGATCTTGCCGCCAACACCGCCTCCCGCGCTTGGGCCGCAGATGACACGATCACAGGGTTTGAAAACGCCTCAGGCTCCCAATTCGGCAGCGACACGATGCTGGGAACCAATGCGGCCAATACATTCATCGGCTACGCAGGTCGTGAATATATTAACGGTCGTGGCGGCGATGATCTGATCTATGGCGGTGTGGGCAATGACAAACTCATCGGTGGCACAGGTGACGATCTGTTAAATGGCGGGGAAGGTGCGGATCGGCTCTACGGCAATGCCAATTCTGATCGTTTGATTGGCGGCAAAGGCAATGACCAGCTCTTTGGTGGCAACGGCCAACTTGATAGCCTTTACGGCGGCGATGGAGCGGACACCGCAGTTGGTGGATCGGGCCGTGACAATCTGTTCGGCGGATCGGGCAATGATGCGCTCTTTGGTGGCTCAGGTGATGACAAAGCCTATGGCGGCACAGGGGCCGACACGATTAAAGGCGGCTCTGGCGCGGATTTGCTCTACGGGGGTGACGGCAATGATGATTTGTCAGGTGGCAATGCCCAAGACGTGCTGCGCGGCGGCGCTGGTGCGGACCGATTGGCAGGTAATGCCAGCTCTGACATTTTGTTTGGCGGAACAGGGTCGGACACCTTCGTCTTCACAGCCTTTGACGG
>CAYWIR010000254.1:0-4469 GCA_964458375.1 uncultured Neptunicoccus sp. | reverse complement strand
ATCCTTGAACGTTACGGGATGACTGAAACCAATATGAACACATCCAATCCATTCGACGGGGAACGGCGTGCGGGAACGGTTGGCTTCCCCCTGAAAGGGGTCGAGCTGAAGATCACTGATCCGAACACAGGGGACACCCTACCCAATGGCGACATTGGAATTTTAGAAGTGCGCGGCGACAATGTGTTCCAAGGATACTGGCAAATGCCAGAAAAAACCGCCGAAGAACTGCGCGAAGACGGCTTCTTTATAACGGGCGACCTAGGGATGATTGATCCTGATGGATACGTCCAAATTGTAGGGCGCAATAAGGATTTGATTATTTCAGGTGGGTTCAACATTTACCCTAAAGAAATTGAAGAAGTGCTAGACGCACAAGACGGCGTGATGGAAAGCGCAGTTGTGGGGGTAGCACATCCCGACTTTGGTGAAACGCCCGTGGGGGTTTTGGTGCCAAAACCAGACGCAACACCCGACATTGAAGCCATCAAAAGCCATTTGCACGATACATTAGCCCGTTTCAAACACCCCCGAACGTTGATCACGATGGACGCCCTGCCCCGCAATACGATGGGCAAAGTCCAAAAGAACATTTTACGCGAACAGTTGAAGGATTTGTTTAGCTAGATCAGCACTGGCGCAGAGATCGCCTGAACATTTTCCATACGTTCGATGTAATACCAATCGTCTTCGTAATTTTCGCTCATACCTTCGGTCAGCTCTTCTGGCCACTGGAGCACATCAGCGTGGCCCTGACTGCTTGGGAATTTTTGATCAAAAGCCGAACGGACATGTTCAAAATCGGCCCGTGTTTGAACTTTGTGTTCCGACAAATACCGATGCATCAAGAGCGCGCCACGTAGCGACAGCCCTGTGTCAACGGGGGTATTTGATCCAACCAAATCTTCACGATTTTCAATACCTGTCAGGGCTTGCGCCACATCGCGCCAAATATAGGGGTAATCTTCATAACGCCAAACCGTCATTCCCAAATCGGTTTTCTTCATTTGGGCACGGTGCAAAAAATCTGACCATCGCAACCCTGGTAGATTGGATTCAGACACAAAATGCTGAAACGAGACATCGGGTTTGGTGCGGATACCCTTGCTATAGCATGACGGAATAAACGTGGCTGGATTGCGCACGGACACAAACAGGCGCATCGGCACTGTTTGAAGGACTGTGGCAATCCGCGAAATCGTTGTGCCAATGCGGGGATAAAAGAACTCTTTTCCAATTGGGCGCATCAACGTCCCAGAAATATTGGGGTCAACCATAACAATGCGCTTGTACTCTTTTCCTTGTGTCAGCGTGGACAAGAGTTGTGCACTGATGACGTTGATATCCTCATTCGCCTTTAGTTGACGCACGGCTTGCGCGAAGGCCTTTTCGGCATATGCAGGTGTTGGAACGCACACCCCGTTTTCATCCAAAAGATCACTATTTTGCGCCAATACACTGCGCAAATGCTGTGTTGCAGTGCGATGAACGCCAATGTGTAGCCGAATATCCATGACAGCCCTATATCTGTATCAGGTTTTGATTTGATGAACGGATTTAAATGCAAAGCAAAACGCTGTGGTGGACACTGAAATAGCTATGGTTTAAGCGCGGATCAATGGTTGAAACACTAGATATCTCGGCTGTCACCTCTCAGCCACGCAAGCGCAGGCTGCGTTTGGACGGATGGCTTTTGATCGGCCTCGTAATTGCTATCATCGTGGTACTGCCAATCGCGACTGTGTTTTGGATGGCGTTATTTCCGGCCGAGAACATTTGGCCCCACATGTTGGCAACGACCTTACCCCGTTACATGACCAATTCGATCGTGATGATGGCAGGCGTTGGGGCCTTGGCTGGCGTTGTTGGGACTTTGGCCGCGTGGCTGGTGGTTATGTATCGTTTTCCAGGGCGGACTGTGTTGCAATGGGGCCTACTCTTACCCCTGTCCCTCCCTGCGTACATTGCGGCCTTTGCGGTTGTTGATTTCATGGAATACGCGGGGCCTGTTCAGTTTTGGCTGCGTGATACCTTTGGCTGGGCCACGCCGCGCGACTATATGTTCCCAGAAATTCGCTCTCGCGGCATAGCCATTATTGTGCTGGCCTCAGCGCTCTATCCTTATGTATATTTCCTGACCCGCAGCGTGTTTCGAACGCAATCGGGCACTGCGATAGAGGTATCCCGCGCCCTTGGATGCGGTCCTATTGGCAGCTTCTTGCGTGTTGGCCTGCCTCTTGCACGCCCCGCAATCGCCGCCAGTGTGGCGATCGTGATGATGGAAACGCTAAACGAATTTGGCGCCATGGAGTTCTTTGCTGTCCAAACCCTGACCACGGGGATTTTTTCGGTTTGGCTCGATGGCAGCAACGCTGGTGGCGCCGCGCAATTGGCCTGTGTGATCCTTGTATTTGTGATGGTTCTGGTGGTGCTTGAAAAATTCAGCCGGCGACGGATCAAGTTTCACGAAACAGGTCGAAATATGCGCCCCCCACAACCACTGGACATGTCTCGTGGTGCTGGGGTGTGCGCAACGCTGTTTTGTATCGTGCCGATCCTGACAGGCTTTGTTCTCCCCATGGGCATCCTTCTTGATCATGCGCTCAGCCGTGCCGCCCTATGGAACGACCCAGCTCTGTGGTCCGCCATGGGCCGCACTGTGATGTTGGCAGGAGTTGCGGCAGGCGTAACGGTTCTGGCGGGCATCTTGCTGGTCTTTAGTGTGCGTTTGATGCGCCATGGTCTGTTGGCGCGAATGTTGCCGATCACCACAATCGGATACGCCGCGCCTGGTGCGGTTTTGGGCCTTGGCATTTTGTTCCCATTGGCGGCCATGGATCACGGCTTGGCTGACGCAGTCCTTTGGGTCACAGGTATTGATCCTGGCCTGTTGCTGGTTGGTTCCATGGGCGCTGTAATCTTGGCCTATTGCGTTCGCTTCTTCGCCATATCCGTGGGCACAATCGATGCTGCGTTCAGCAAAATTTCACCGAGCCTCGGCATGGCCTCACGCTCTTTGGGTAAAACCCCACGCCAAACTTTGATGCACCTCTATTCCCCTTTAATTCGCGGATCGGTGATCACGGCGGCTCTGCTCATTTTTGTAGACGCAGCAAAGGAATTGCCTGCAACGCTGCTGCTTTACTCACAGAACACACTGGCCACGTCCGTTTATCAAAAAGCCTCTCTTGAAGACATCGAAGGCGCAGCACCCGCCGCCCTCGTGATTGTTATGATAAGCCTCATAGCCGTTGCACTTGTCAGCCTCTCAAACCGCGATTAATTTTTTCCGATTTTACGGTGAAAAAACACTTGCAATCACCCCCATCTTCAATCAAAACCCGCGCCAGTGCCCCTATAGCTCAGCTGGTAGAGCAACTGATTTGTAATCAGTAGGTCCGCGGTTCGAGTCCGTGTGGGGGCACCATATTTCACAACAAAAACAACAATCTAGGCGTGATTTAGGTGAGCATTGTGTGCTTGGCATTCGTTGAGCACAGTATAAGCACAGAAAATACTGTTCAGACTGCGCCGAACGGATAAGCTTCTGGGTCACAGTTTTGGGCGACGCCGTTTTCCGTTCGATCTAAGCCTGTGAAACATCAAGAACAAACACATCGATAACAGGGATCAATTCAGCTGGCATTTGCTTCTGAATGCTCTCTTTGAGGCCTTGCGCGCTCGTAATTGCAGTATTTTTCAGGCCTGCTACCTTTTCATCTGGCCCGAACCATAGCGCAAGGTAAATACCTTGGTTTGCAGCGTCTGGGTGAATCGAGTAGCGCTCATGGAGTTGAGCGGCGGCGGCAGTTTAAAGCTCTTTATGCCATAGG
This sequence comes from uncultured Neptunicoccus sp., assembly GCA_964458375.1. Lineage (GTDB taxonomy): Bacteria > Pseudomonadota > Alphaproteobacteria > Rhodobacterales > Rhodobacteraceae > Amylibacter. The sequence goes on along the minus strand of CAYWIR010000254.1, from coordinate 636 downwards.
CCTTTTACCTCGACCACCAACAGCTTACGAACATTGTCGATCATCTTTGTGAAAGTGATGTCGCATCTAGTGGCCGCTTGCATCTGCTTTTCGGGCTCAACAACGATACCTTGCCCTTTAAGCAGTAGCCGAAACCTGTCCGCAATGCGAAGCGCAGCAGGTACTTCTCCTAATCGTTCGCCTTTCTGGAAATCCTTATAGAAGACGTCTTTTGACGTCGTTTCGCTTCCATTCAAGTCAGCTTGGTATGCGGTAAGCTCATCAACGATTAGCGCGCGCAAGCCCTCGACAGTTACAATCTCGCTCTTGTCCAACATTGCGACAACTTTGGACGGGGAAGGTGGTTCAAAGTCGCGAAGCGCCTTTTGTCGTTCCAACCCTGAGAGCATGCTCTTCATCTCGTTGTGCAAGTCCAAGTATCGAGTATTCGCAAGCAGCCTTTGAAGTGTCGGTATGGCATTGTCAGGGTCATCCGAGTTGATCGACCAAATCACTTCGGTCAAAAATCGGTATGCGATTTCAGAATTCGGGCTTCCCGTGCCCCAAGAGCTAGGTAACGGCACTTTTGGCCAATGGACGAAGAATGCATCCAACAATGCTTCGACCTTGTCAGACGTAAGGCGCGGCCAAACCGGG
>CAYWIR010000253.1:0-4475 GCA_964458375.1 uncultured Neptunicoccus sp. | reverse complement strand
AGGAGCCTTGGCCGTGGTCAATCCAGCAGGGCATGTTTTCCATGTCGAACTGATCAGACCCATCGGGTGTGGACGTGTAAAGCACGTTGATCCCCATGATTGCGCTGATCGGTTTAACCGTCTTGGGAAACATTTCTGACATCCATGCCCCAGTTGCGACAACGATCACGTCTGCTTCGAGGGGTTTGCCATCGAGCATGGGGCGTTCGGTAGCGTCTGTGGTGACGATGCCGCGTTTGACCACGCCGCCTTCTTTTTTGAATAGGTCGATTGTGGTGATCACGCAGCGATGCGCCATAAGAAGGCCCGCTTCGGGTTCAAAGAGCGCATAGTCAATTTCATCGACTTTGAACTGAGGGAAGCGGTGTTGGATGTCTTGTTTGGAAAACTTGTAATAGGGGACGCCAACGCGATCAAAGGTTTCGGAGGTGGCATCTTCCCAATCGCAGTGGCCCTTGGTGGCGAGGATCAGGGCGCCACATTCATACATGAGATTTTGGCCTGTTTCGGCTTGCAGTTCGAGCCAGCGCGTTCTGCTTTCGCGGGCCCAGCGGGTGTAAAATTCGTCACGTCCTGAAATGGCGCGAATGACCCGATTGTAGTCCGTTGAGGCCGCGCGGGGGTGTCCTGGCTCCCATCTGTCGATCAAAGTTACGCGTTCGCCGCGCCGCTGCAAATTTAAGGCAGTCATTGCGCCCGCTATTCCGCCGCCGACAACTATGATGTTAGACTTTGCCATCAGAAAAACCTTGCGCTGACTGTATTTATGGATACTGTATACAGAATACAGTTTGGGCGCAAGGACTGTAGCGCGAGGGAGAATAACGTGGCTAATCAAGACTTTAAATTGCCAGAGGGCACGCATACGGTTGTTATGGGGCTGGCAGATATGTGTGGAATCATGCGGGGAAAACGCATTCCAGCGACACATTGGGACAATATTTGTAAGAACGGGAACGCCTATTCGATTGCACTTTTTGCCATCGATATGACCTGCGATGTGTGGGACACGCCTTACGTGAATTTTGACAATGGGTATCCTGATTTCCACATGTTCCCAATGACGCAGCCTGTTGAACTGCCTTGGGAGCCAGGTGTGGCCATGTGCATGGGGCGTTCAGAAGCGATGGATCACGGTGAAATTCCGATTGATCCGCGCAATGTTTTGAAGCGCCAGTTGGAACGCGCCAAAGCGATGGGCTATGAAATTCAAGTTGGGACCGAGTTGGAGTTTTATTTGCTCGATCCTGAGACGAACGAGCCGAAGGATAAGGGGATTGGCGTTTACGGTTTGGACCGTTCTGCTGAGTTGGAGCATGTTCTTGGCCCGATCCGTCAACAGATCAATGAATACGGCATTCCGATTGAGCAATCGAACCCTGAATACGCGGCGGGCCAAGTTGAGGTGAACATCCGCTATGGTGAAGCGATGTTGTCTGCGGACCGCACGATTGAATTCCGCACTTTGGTAAAGCAGCTTGCGGCTGCGCATGGATACAAAGCGACCTTTATGGCGAAGCCGTTTTTTGAAGAAAGCGGGAACGGGTTCCATACGCATTATTCAGTTTGGAAAGATGGCAAAAACGTCTTTGCCAACAATGGCGAGTTGAGCGAAACAGGCCGTCACTTTGTGGGTGGTTTGCAAAAACGCATGGCGGAAGCGTCGGTTTGTGGCTCTGCGACTGTTAACGGATATCGCCGTCGTCAGCCGTATACTTTCTGTCCGATCAATACGGCTTGGGGGTTGGACAACCGCACCGTTGGTTTGCGTGTGATCCAAGGGTCCGACAGTTCGACGCGCGTTGAAAAGCGCGATGCGGGTGCGGATGCAAACCCATATCTGCTGCTCGCAACGGATATTGCGGCCGGTCTAGATGGTATCGAGCAAGGCATCGAACCTGATGAGATCGAGTTGGGCAATGCGTATGAATCCGAGCGTGCAGCACCGATCCCAACGGATCTTGGCACGGCGATTGAGCTGGCGCGGGGGTCTGAGTGGCTGAAGGATGTTATGGGCGAAACCCAATGGGAAATCTACTTGCAGATGTGTGAGCGGGAGTTGGAGTTTTATAACGATTTCATCAACAACCAAGTCACCCAGCTGGAGCGTGATCGCTATTTGGGGAATTACTGATGAAACTGGCCCGCGTTACAGGAACTGTCACGGCTACGGCCAAGGACGCACAAATGGTGGGGGCGACCCTGCTGGTGTGTGACATCACTGATGGCGCGGGAAAAGTTGTAAGCGCTGGCGAAGTGGCTGCCGACACGGTGGGTGCGGGCGTTGGCGACACAGTTCTGATCACAACGGGATCGGCTGCGCGTATGGCGGCTGGAAGCGCGGTGTCGCCTGTGGATGCAACAATTATCGCGGTGGTGGATCAAGTCACCCTCGCAAAATAAACACTGTCATTTAGGAGAAAAACAATGGCGAAACCAGCAGCGGGCCAAACGGCCTTGGGTATGATCGAAACACGCGGTTTGGTGGCCTCCATCGAGGCGGCTGATGCAATGGTAAAAGCGGCGAGCGTGAACATTGTGGCGCAAACCAAAGCTGGCGGCGGTTTGGTGACAACGCTGGTGCGTGGCGAAGTTGGTGCGGTGAAAGCGGCCACAGACGCAGGCGCGACAGCAGCCAACAAAGTTGGCGAAGTCGTGTCCGTGCACGTGATTGCGCGCCCGCATGACGAGTTGGAAGCCATTCTTGAAGGCATCGCTGGTTAATCTGAACTCGCGGCCGAAGGGATCATTCCATGACCAATGCGTTTGCAGAATTCGCGGATGCGGCGTCGCGCACGTCTGTGTCCAAACAGCCAAGCGGCGTGCCGTTTTATGACCGAGTTTCGGTGCTGGGCGGCGGCGAAGATGCGCGGCTGATTGCGGCGCTGTGCTTGGCGGAAGGAGCGCAGGTTTCGCTGTTTTCGGCCTATGGGGCGGAGTTGGAGGCTTTGCGGTCTTCTTCTGGCGTGTCGTTGCGCGGTGCAGGGCCTGTGGGCACGTATCAAGTGGATCGGCCATCAAATGCAATCCAAACGACGGCGGAACTGGATGCGTCTGTGAAGGACGCCGAGGTGATTTTCCTGACGGGGCCTGTTCACAAACAGCGCACCTATGCGATGGTTTTGGCGGATCATCTGTCTGATGGGCAGGTGTTGGTGCTGGCCCCTGGTCGATCATTGGGTGCGCTTGAGACCGCATGGTTTCTGCGCATTGGGGGATGCACGGCGGATGTGACGATTGTTGAGGCGCAGGGCTTGCCGTATTTTATAGCGGCGGAGGGTGCGGTTTTGAACCTGACCCCTTGCGGTCCTGTTGCGGCGGCCACTTTGCCAAGTGGGCGTGGCGATGTTCTGGCAGGTTTGGGCAAATACCTTCCGAACTTGGATGCGCGTGACAGTGTTCTTGCCTCTGGGTTTGCGGATGGTTCGGCGCTGGTAGAATTCCCTGCATTGTTGATGAGTGGTCCTGCGCTTGGGTCTGGTGCTGTGCCTGTGCCAATGGGCGGGACGCCTTTGTCGGAGAACCAGAATTTTGCGGCACTGATCGGGGCAGAACAGCGCAATATTATTGAACAGCTTGCCGCGGAACGTGCAGCGGTTGCCAAAGCGTTTGGCGTGCGTGGATTGGCGAGCGCAGATGCGTTGATCGAAACCCATGCAGGTGTTGTGAAGGGGGAGGCAACGCGGCCTGCGCCTGATCAAGACGGTGCAAAGGCGTTGTTGCGCGACGGTGTGATTGGGTCGCTTGTTCCATTGATGTCGGCTGCAAAGTTAGCGGGGATTGATCTGCCTGTGACCCAGTCGATGATTACCTTGGCCAGTGCCGTGCTTGGGGCCGATGTGGCAGCGGCGGGGCGGCGGCTTGATACCATTGGGATCACGGCGACGGATATAGACACAGCGCGATCCGCCATGGACGCAATTGCGATGGGACGGACTTGATATGGACAACGACCTGAAATCCATCGCAGCCGCGCGGCGCACAGCGGAAAACGCATTCGCAGCGTATCAGAAATTTCTGGGCACGGACCCCGCGCATGTGGACGCGATTGTTGATGCCATGGCCCGTGCGATTGAGCCTGTTGCCAAAGAGCTCGGTGCGTTGGCCGTAGAGGAAACAGGGTACGGGAATGTGCCTGACAAGCGGGTGAAGAATCTGTTTAACGCGCTGTCTGTTGCGGATTATCTGCGCGATGTCACGACCCTTGGGATGTTGTGGCGTGATGATGCGACCAAGATTGCGGCCTTTGGTGAGCCGATGGGTGTTGTGGCGGCGTTGATCCCTGTGACGAACCCGACCTCCACCATTATCTTTAAGGTTTTGTCTGCGGTGAAGGCAGGCAACGCAATTGTTTGTGCGCCGCATCCACGGGGTATTAAATCGGGCATGGCGACGATTAAGGTTATGGCGGATGTGGCCGAACAAATGGGGGCGCCCAAGGGTTTGATTCAGTGTTTGGATCAGGTGACCATTGC
>CAYWIR010000252.1:0-4480 GCA_964458375.1 uncultured Neptunicoccus sp. | reverse complement strand
CATGGCTGTTTGGCAAATACTCTATCGCCGATGTGTTTTACGCCCCCGCAGCCACACGCCTTTTCACCTATCATCTTCCCCAATCAGACATCGTGGCCGACTATGTGGCAGCACACCTCAGCGAACCAAACTTCCGCCGCTGGCGCGCCATGGCGTTTGCGCAAAACTATGTACAACCGGGCTATGATTTGGACCTCACGCCAACGCCTTGGCCCAGCCAATCCAAACTCACCGCCACGCCCGTTGCAAGCGGCCCTTCTGAAAACGACCTTTGCCCCTACTCAGACAAACCCGTCACCGACTTCCTAGAAATCGACGGACGCACCTTCGGCTTCTGCAATCCCTTCTGCCGCGACAAAACAGTCGCTGACCCAGAAGCATGGGAAAAATTTGTCGCCATTTACGGAAAATAAACCATACCACCCCTACCGTTAACTATTCTTAACGTAAGGGTGGTTTTTCAATGGTTGCACGTGCTTACACTGTGGCGTTCCACGGGGTAGAGGCCCGCTTGGTCGAGGTGCAGTGCTCTTTGTCCCCGGGCATGCCCGCCTTCAACATTGTTGGCTTGCCCGATAAGGCCGTCTCCGAAGCGAAAGAGCGTGTGCGCGCAGCGATGTCCGCGATGGCGCTGGCACTGCCGTCCAAACGCATCACAATCAACCTCTCACCCGCCGATATCACCAAAGAAGGCTCTCATTTCGATTTGCCCATCGCCTTGGCCCTTATGGCCGCCATGGACGTCATCCCCCAAGACGAAGTCGCCCGCCAAGTGGCCCTTGGTGAACTGTCACTCGACGGCAAATTGATCCCCGTGATCGGCACGCTCCCTGCCGCGCTCGCCGCAGCAGAGGCGGATTGCAACCTTGTTTGCCCAGCGGATTGCGGTGCCGAAGCCGCATGGGTCGGCGCGGTTCAAGTCATCGCACCGTCTTCTTTGCTAGAGTGCATGAACCATTTTCGCGGTCGCCACATCCTTCCCGCCGCACAACCAGGGGAGGTTGAAACCGATCCAAACACCAAATGCCTGCGCGACGTAAAGGGGCAAGAACGCGCCAAACGGGCGCTCGAAATCGCGGCCGCTGGTCGCCACCATTTGTTTTTTGTCGGCTCACCGGGTTCTGGCAAATCCATGATGGCCGCCCGCATCCCTGGCCTGCTTCCTGCGTTAGAAGCAGAAGAGGCCTTAGAAACATCCATGATCCACTCCCTAGCAGGGCTGCTGTCCTCTGGCGGTATCTCTAAAAGCCGCCCTTTTCGTGATCCGCACCACACGGCCTCTATGGCGGCCATTGTCGGTGGTGGGCGGGGCGCGAAACCGGGTGAAATATCGCTCGCGCATAACGGCGTTTTGTTTTTGGACGAACTGCCCGAATTCACGCGCCAAGTGCTTGAAACCCTGCGCCAACCCCTTGAAACAGGCTCCGTCATGGTGGCCCGCGCAAACAATCACGTAACCTACCCCTGCCGCTTCATGCTAATATCCGCTGCCAATCCATGCCGCTGTGGGTATCTTGCCGATGCTGAAAGGGCCTGCGCCCGCGTGCCCGTATGCGGCCAAGACTACCTTGGCAAAATATCTGGCCCCTTGATGGATCGTTTCGATCTGCGGGTCGAAGTTCCCCCCGTTTCCATGACGGATTTAACCCTGCCCGACGACGGCGAAACCTCAGAAACCATCGCCGCCCGTGTTGCCACTGCACGCCGCGTGCAATCCGCACGGTTCAAGGATCACGCGGACCTGCGCCAAAACGCAGATGCGGAAGGGTCCCAACTTGAAGAAATCGCCACACCAAGCAGTGAGGGCGCAGAGCTTTTAAACACCGCAGCGGATCGGTTCAAACTGTCGGCGCGGGGCTATCATCGCATTTTGCGTGTTGCGCGCACCATCGCGGACTTGGCTGGATCAAATGGGGTCGAAAAACCCCATGTGGCCGAGGCGATCAGCTATCGCCTTGTGTCCGCTGCGCCTTAACAAACGCCACCACATCTCTCAGCGCCGCACGCGCTTCAGGGAAACGGCCGCACATAATGTGAAAAACATGAAATGCGTTTGGGAAACTGCGCACCAAAACATTATGGCCCAAACCGACCAGTTTTCGCTGCATTTCCAGCGTGTCATCTCGCAACATTTCGCCTTCGCTACAATGGAACAGGATTGGTGGGCACCGTTCAAACGCGGCATGAAAAGGCGATGCATAGGGCAACTTCCGATCTTGGTCGCCCATATACATTTCACCCAATTCTTCAGATCGCTCCGCAATCAGCAGGCATTCGGACTTTGCATTTTCGATCATGCTCGGGAAACCAGCGACCAAATCCACAACAGGGCTCAGCGCCACGGCAGATTGCGGCATGTCTAGACCTTCATCTGACAGATACGCCAGCAGCGCCAAAATCAATGCGCCCCCCGCACTGTCACCCGCCAACACGATCTGATTAGCCCGCAGCCCCCGCGCCAAAAGCCCGCGATAGGTGGCAACAACATCGTCAAACCCAGCAGGAAACGGGTGTTCTGGCGCCAAACGGTACCGCGGCATCACCGCCTCCATGCCCAATGCACGACATAGATACGCGACAATGTGTTTGTGGGTGTCTGGGCTGCCAACAATAAAACCGCCGCCGTGCACATAAAGCAGCACATCATCGCTCGTAACGCGCCCACATGACGCCCACAAAACGGGAACCGCCCCAATGGTCCCATTGCGGTAATCCGCAAAAGCGGGATGTACGTGCATCCGCTTGGCATGAGCTTCAAAAGACGCCCGCATCGCGACAGGATCGGTGCTGCGCCGCACCCAAGGCTTGATCACAAGCCGCGTAAACAGGCTGGCGATGCGAAAGGGAACCGAGTTCTTCACGCGAGCCGCGCCTCAATCGCTTGCCAAATCTTTTCGGCAACGTTGATCCCGTCGAACCGCTCCAACTCTTGGATGCCAGTGGGCGAGGTCACGTTGATCTCTGTCAGGTTGCCGCCAATCACGTCAATCCCCACAAAAATCTGCCCCTTTTCGCGCAACAAAGGCCCGATAGCCGCGCAAATTTCAAGATCACGTTCGGACAGGCCAACCTTTTCTGGACGGCCGCCCACATGCATGTTCGAACGTGTCTCGCCCTTGGCAGGGACACGGTTGATCGCACCAACGGGTTCCCCATCCACAAGGATCACGCGCTTATCCCCTGCCGCCACATCGGGCAGAAACTTTTGCGCGATCAGCGGCTCACGATTGATGCCCGAAAACAACTCGTGCAACGAATTAAGGTTACGATCACCAGGCTCCAAACGGAACACACCCGCGCCCCCATTGCCATAAAGCGGCTTCAGAATGATGTCCTGATGTTTTTCTTTAAACGCCTTTAGCGTGTCGATATCCCGTGCAATCGTCGTGGGCGGTGTCAGTTCAGGAAATTGCAGAACCAACAATTTTTCAGGATAGTTCCGGACCCACATCGGATCATTCACCACCAATGTATCTGGATGAATCATATCAAGGATATGGGTCGTGGTGATGTATCCCATGTCAAACGGCGGGTCTTGACGCAGCCAAACCACATCCCAATCGGCTAGGTCGATCTTTTCTTCTGGTTGCAAGGTCACATGGTTACCAAGCTCACGGCGCACCTCCATGCGATGCCCCTTTGCCGTCACACGTCCTTCTTCAAACGCCAGCTTGTCAGGCGTGTAGTAAAACAATTCATGCCCCCGCGCTTGGGCCTCCTCTGCAATGCGAAAACTGCTGTCTGCGTTGATATCAACAGTTTCGATCGGGTCCATTTGAAAGGCAATTTTCAAGCTCATGGTCTTTGTCTCTTTTCATGTGGCAGGGAAACCCGCCATCAGGTCACGTTCCCAAATACATGACGGAACCTGATCGGGGTTTCAATGACCCCAAGAAAAAGAAACAGTGAGCGAACGTTATTTTTAGGCGGCCAGCAACGCCCCAGGCAGAACCTTAATTTTGCCAGCGTCATTGACCAAAGCCGCATCGAAGCGGCATTCCGTATCAAGATTTCCGACCTTTTCCGCAAGATAGGACAAGGCCGCATCATGAATACGTTGTTGTTGACGCGGTGTGATTTGTTCTACGGCTTTTTCAAATGTGGAACTGGATTTTACTTCGATGAAATAAATCTTGGCATTGTGTTTTGCCACCAGATCGATTTCCCCATCTTTGGTTTTCCAACGCCGTTCAACAATATCGAATCCACATCGTTGATAGGCCGCAGCGATTTGATCTTCAGCCGCTTGCCCTTTGAAGTAGGAGAGTTTTCCACGCGATGATTTACACATCCCCAAACCCTATCCCACAAATAGTTAAGATTTATCTAATGCCAAAGCCCGCGCATAAATTTCTTTACGTGGCTTATCAAATTGCGCTGCCACATCGCTGGCCGCATCTTTGACACGCATCTTTTTCAAAGCAGCAGTTAGGGCCGCATCGATATCCGCATCGCTGACCTCTTGTGCAACAGGTGGTCC
>CAYWIR010000251.1:0-4482 GCA_964458375.1 uncultured Neptunicoccus sp. | reverse complement strand
CAGCGCAAGACCTGCCTGACCCTTTGACGGATGCTGCATTTACGCAGGTTGATCCCGCGCAGGCAAGGTTGGGGCAGATGTTGTTTTATGACCCGATCCTGTCGGGCAATAAGAACATTTCCTGTGCGACCTGCCACAGCGCCGCCTTTGGGTCCGCAGATGGTGTGGCGCTGAGTTTTGGGGAAGGTGGCATAGGGGTGGGGCCTGATCGCGTGCAAGGTTCGGCCAAGGTACGCCAATCGCGCAATGCGCCCGGGCTTTGGAACCTTGGGGCGCGGGGCGTAACATCGTTGTTCCATGATGGGCGTGTGGAACGGGTGGATGGTGGGTTTCAAACGCCTGCAGGTCGGCGGTTGCCTGATGGGCTAAATTCCGTGCTGGCCGCACAGGCGCTGTTCCCGTTGCTTGCGCGGACGGAAATGGCAGGGGACCCAGGCGAGAATGAGATCGCGGATGCCGCGTTGGACAGTGCGCGAGGCGCGTGGCGCTTGATCGCGCAACGTGTGGCCCAAAATGATGGCTATCGAGATTTGTTTGAGGCGGCATTTGGAACAATGGATGTGGATATTACGTTGATTGCGAATGCCTTAGGGGTGTTTGTTGATTCAGAATTTCGCGCCATGAACACGCCGTTTGATCGGTACCTAAAAGGCGATGAAACCGCGATGAGCATGACAGCCCTGCGGGGAATGGCTTTGTTTTACGGGGGCGCTGGCTGCGCTGAGTGTCATTCTGGCCGTTTGTTGAGCGATCAAAGCTATCATGCGCTTGGCCTGCCGCAGTTTGGGCCGGGTTTGACGCAACGGTTTGATCCTGTGGCGCGGGACTTGGGGCGTGGCGGCGTGACCCACCAGAAAAGCGATTGGTATCGGTTCCGCACCCCAGCTTTGCGCAATGTGGCATTGACTGGACCGTGGGGCCACAACGGGGCCTATGACAGTTTGGCAGGGATCATTCGCCATCATTCCGACCCGTTGGGCGCGTTAGAAACTTGGACGCCTAATCAAATGGATTTACCACAGTTTGACGAGGCCGTTGATCCGTTCGCATTGGTGTCTGATCCCATTGAAACGGCACGGGTACGTGCAGCGATCAGTATTGAACCTGTGGCGTTAACAGACAATGAGGTTGGTGAGTTGGTTGAGTTTTTAAAATCACTGACAGCCCCCCCAAACCCAAACAGATTGGGAGTGCCAGAGACGGTGCCATCTGGCTTGCCGTTGCAATAGTTGGAAGCTGACGCTAGGTCAGGATTTAATTTAGGTTGGACTGACCTAGCTGTTCACAATCGATGATTGTTGAAATAATCCGCAGATGTTAATTTTGATGGGGTGTTTGTTTTGGAAGGTGCAAGAGTTTGATTGAAAGTCTACGGTCCATGGCGATGCTGGTTGCGGTCTTTGAAAAAGGCACAGTGCAAGCCGCCGCGGAAGAATTGAATGTGTCCCCGAGTGTTATTTCCCAAAATATCAAAACCTTAGAAGAGCGATTTGATGTAACTTTGTTGGATCGCTCGGCGCGCAAAGTTGCTTTGACAGCGCATGGCATGGCTCTTATTACGCCTGCCCGTGAAATGGTGCGTCAAGCCAAGGCGGGGATGGACGTTGTTACGTTTGATCCCACTGAATTCAGCGGTCATTTGATCGTTTCTGCGTCCACAATTTTATCATCAGGCATCCTTGCAGAAATTGTTGAAGAATTTTTGCTGGCGCATCCGCGTGTCTGTATGGATTTGCAGTTTGAAAACACCCAGCGCCATCCGATCCATGACGCCATTGACCTGACCATATGTTCCGATCGGATTGATACGCCTGTGCTGACCCATCGTGAAGCGCGAGGCAGAGGTGCTGGTTTTTTCGCTGCCCCTGATTTGGCGGAACGCATAGAACGCATAGAACCTGCAGACGTTTTGGCGAAAATCCCATTGTTGATGACTCATGGGTTTGGTTGTCGCGAGTGGGTTAAGGCCTTTGAACGGATGGGGGTGCCAAAGGATGCTCATGTGCCATACCGCTTTAAATGCGATGATCTGTCGATTATCCATCGGATGTGTGTATCAGGGGCGGGATTGACGGTTTTGCCCCATTCCACAGCAATGGAGGACATCAAACATGGGCGTTTGGTGGAGGTGTTGAAAGAGATTCCACGCCAACACACGCAGTTTTGGTGTTCTTGGGACCCTGCATCCAATAAAGCCGCTTTGGTTGAAGGGGTTGTGGATCATATTCTGGACAATTTGGATCGAATGCCCCGCACCAGTGCCTAAAGCGAAGAAAAACCCTTGCCGTGATGGCGCTTACCCGCCTAAGTGCATGTATGGTTGAAACTCCTGGAAAATTATCGCTGTGGGCGATTGAGGTTTTTATCGCTGCTGTCGAAGAGGGTTCGGTTTCAGCGGCGGCAAAACGATTGTCTGCCAGTGTTTCGTCTGTGTCCCAACAACTGACCAATCTGGAAAACGCCCTTGGGGCGATTTTGCTGGATCGAACCACGCGGCCACAACAGCTGACAAGTGCGGGGGCAGTGTTTTTGAAACGCGCCCAGACCATCCTGTCAGAGGCCAATCAGGCCAAAGCTGAATTGGCGGTTTACAATTTTTCCAAGATGACGCGCCTACGCCTTGGCGTGATCGAAGACTTTGATGCGGATGTGACGCCTGCGCTGATGGTGCAACTGGCGGGGGCGCTGAAGGGCTGCCAGTTTTTGCTCGAAAGCGCGAGCAGCTATGCGTTGGCAGAGGCGTTGGAATCACGCTCGCTCGATATTGTCGTGGCGGCGGATTTGGACATTACGTCTAAGTGGATGGAAGTGCATACACTGATGAACGAACCGTTTATCGCGGTTGCGCCCAAAGGCTATGTGGATCGGGCAAAGCCCGTGTTTGAGCAGGTCGAGAAGCTGCCGTTCGTGCGCTATTCATCTCGACAGATGATGGGCCGCCAAATCGAAGCGCATTTGGCCCGTCAGCGGATCAATTTGCCCAATCGGTTTGAATTTGGCAGCTATCACGCGATCCTGTCGATGGTCGCAGGTGGGGGCGGTTGGACGGTGACCACGCCGCTTGGGTATATGCGCGCGCAGCGGTTTCATGGATCGCTTGATGTGATGCCGCTGCCGTTTAAGGCGTTGTCGCGCAGTATTTCGTTGATTGCACGCAAAGGCGAGATGGAGAGCATCGCGGGTGATGTTGCTGGCCTGATGCGTCCGCTGATCCGTGATATGCTGGTTGAGCCTTGTGTCAGCAAGTTTCCTTGGATGGAAGGCGCGTTTCGCGTCGATTGAGTGGCGCATCGTGCGACGTGCCTTAGTCCAGCAAGATATTGAATTGCTTTCGAATTTCACGATCAGCCGCTGGGTCCAGATAGTTGGGGTCAGGGGCTGAAAGTAGGTCTTTTGCGCGGGTGTTTGCCCGATCCCACATTGTGCTCGCACCCAGATCACCCCATGTTTTGGGGTCGTTTCGATCCGATAGTGTGGGGTAGTAATAATCCCGCTCCATCGCATCTAAGGTGTGCTGCCCGCCCAAGAAATGGCCGTCCCCCAAGACCGCTGCTTTGATCGCGTCAAGGCCAAGCGTGTCTTCGCTGACCTCTATCCCGCGCAGGGTGCGATAGATGAGGGAGTGCATTTCATCGTCGATTAAGAAAGCCTCAAACGATGCGCCAAGAAGGCTTGCCATCATGCCAGAGCTTTCGTGGATCATGTTGCCCCCCGCAAGACCTGCGGCAAGCGCGGTGATGCCTTTTTCCATGCCCATTTGCGCATCGGGCGCTTTGGCGTCTGACATTGATGATGCAACGCCAGAGGGCAGGCCGATCCAGTTGATAATTTGTGCAGAAGCGGCGTTCATTACGGCGGTTTCACCCCCCGCGCCAGCAAACGCGCCAGAGCGGAGGTCGATCACCAAGGGCCAGTTAGAAAAGATCATCGGATAGCCGGGTTCATAGACGTTCACCATGATTAAGCTGGCGAGCGTTTCTGCCAGTGACGAGGCCAGAAACCCCGCAAGCGTGGCGGGTGCGGTTGCGCCTGATTGGGCGGCGGTGATGCAGTTGAGCGGGATGCCAAGCCGCATACATTCAAGCGTTACATCCACCGCGTCTTCGCCGTAGCGCAGGGGCGAGATAACAGGGGAAATATGCGCGAACACCCACGGGCGTTGACGGAAGGATCCTGTTGAACTGCCTGCGATGTCGAGCATGTTGCAAATGGGTTCGATAAATTCAGGCAGGAAAAACGATGTGGCGACAGGTTTTGTGGTGCCGCGCAGCAGGGCATAGGCCGTGTTGATATCAAGGTCAAAGTTGTCTGGAACGTCCGTGGCGACACAGCAGCGTGTGAACCAACTGACATTGGGCAATGTGTCCTGCAGGCGGGTGAAATCATAAAGATCGGTGAGCGTTGAGGGACGATAAAGCCCAGACTCAAGGTCGAGCGTTTGCACCGCTGCGCCGCCGGTGCCGAAGTGTACGGATTGGCCGC
>CAYWIR010000250.1:0-4532 GCA_964458375.1 uncultured Neptunicoccus sp. | reverse complement strand
TAGGAGTCGCGCTATGGAAGCGAGTTTTTCACGTCGGAAATTGTTGGAACCTGCGGAGTTGCGCAGCTTGAACGAGCGGTCTGATTTGTATGGTGGTTTGCAAATGGCGAGCCATTGGGCTGCGATTGCAGTTGCGGGATATCTGCACTGGATGGCGTTGGGGTCTTGGTGGGTTATCGCCACGGGATTTGTGCTCGGTGTGCTGTTGAACTTTCTTTATGCGGCGCAGCATGAGCTGTCCCATTCAACAGTGTTTAAGACGCGCAAACTGAACGAGGTTTTTGGGCGCCTTATTGGGTTTGTGGAATTTTACCCGCGCGATTTTGATCAGGTGATGCACTTTGCGCATCATAGCCATACGGGCAATTGGGAACGCGACGGAGAACTGGTGCGTGAGCCGTACACGCTTGGCACCTATCTTTTGTGGGTGTCTGGGATCACATATTGGCGGAACCGAATTTTCGGGATCGTGCGCCGTGCGCGCGGTGTGATCGTAGAGCCATTCATCCGCAAAGAAGAAGAGGCGATGATCATCCGCGAAAGCCGCGTTCATCTCGCACTTTATGTGGCAATCTTTCTTGTGTCGGTCGTCACAGCGTCTTGGGCCGCGCTGACGTTCTGGGTGTTGCCGTTGCTGCTCACCAAACCTGTACATCAGTTGCAGAACACCATTGAGCATCTGGGTTTGAGCCATGAGGATGATATCCTTGAGAACACGCGGTCCACACGCACCAATGCGGTGATGCGGTGGCTGTGCTGGCAAATGCCGTATCACACGGCCCATCATATTTTCCCGTCAGTGCCATTTTGGAAATTGCGCGATTTGAACGCCAAGATTGAGGGCAATGCAGGCGAAGTGCATCGCATGGGCTGGATCGAGTTTCAGATTGAGGTGATCCAAAAGCTGATGGCCAAAGACGAAGGCGACTACCCGATGAATGAAGTCTGGGTGATCCCACGCTCTGGTGGGCGTAGCATGAAGATGCAAGCCGAAGGGTGATTTGGCGGCCACCCGTTTTGAGTATTTTTGCAGAGAAGAAGAGACAGACCCATGCGTGACTTGAAGATGTATACCTCGCTTTGGGCGATGCAGCCCCATGATCAGACAGGGGTGAAGTTGCCTTATGATCAAGTGGTCGAGATGGTGGCCAATGCTGGATATGATGGCATGGCCATTGATCTGGGGGCAGGAGATGTAGCGCAGGCCTATGAGGTGCAACCGCTGATGCAGGCGGCTGGTTTGACGCCGTTGATTGTGGCGTTTCCCAAAACAATAGAGAGCCTGCGCGATACGTTGAAGATGGCGAAGGATTTTGGGTCGCCGTTCGTGGATGTGATAGGGCAGGTGATGCCATTGTCCGTGGATGGCATGATCCCTGTGATCCGAAAGTGGATTGAAATGTCTGAGGAAGAAGGCATGCCAATTCAGTTTGAAGCGCACCGGAATTGCATCACCAATGACTTGTATTCGACGTTGTGCTTGCTGGATGCCATTCCAGAAATGCGGATGTGCGCTGATCTGAGCCATTATGTGGTGGATCGGGAGTTTTGGTATCCTTTGAGCGAGCGGGATATGGGGTTGATGAGCCGAATTTTGGAGCGGTCTGATAGCTTCCAAGGGCGCGTGGCGAGCCGCCAACAGATACAGTTGCAGTTGGATTTTCCACAAAACCAGAAATGGGTTGAGTTGTTTCAGGGCTGGTGGCGTGAAGGCTTGGAGGGCTGGCGGGCGCGTAATGAGAGCGGGGACTGTGTATTTCTGTGCGAACTGGGGCCGCCTGAGTATGCGATGACGGGGCCTGACGGACGGGAAATGAGCAATCGTTGGGAAGAGGCGCTGGTCATCAAAGGCTGGATCGAGGAGATGTGGGCCGAGATGGAAGCGCGGGACGCTTAAAATTCCATGGCCCCGAGAGGGTGGCTCGGGGCCATGGCAATACTCGTTACTATGTACCTACAGCGGGTATAAAACCCTCACCGCGCAAAAGCGGCGGTGATCACGCAATACACGTTTAGCGTGTATCAACCAATAGGCAGCCCATCTTTTCGGCGAACTGTGACAATTGCGGAACGGGGGACAGTGGTGCCGCCGTTCGGAAAGTGGCTGTTGCCCTTTTCGCCTGGGTGTTGGATGCCGACAAAAGCGGTTTTGCGATCAGCGGTCCATGTAATGCCTGTGATCTCGCATTCGTTTGGCCCCGTCATAAAGCGGCGAATTTCGCCTGTGACAGGATCGCCGACCAGCATTTGGTTGTTACCCATGCCTGCGAAATCGCCCGTGTTTGAATATTTCCCATCGGTTTGAATCCAAAGCAGGCCTTTGGAATCAAAGGAAATACCGTCGGGAGAATTGAACATGTTGCCCGCATTGATGTTTGGTGATCCCGCGTAGGCGTCGTCGTGTACTTCGGGGTTGCCCGCGAGCGCGAAGATGTCCCAGCTAAAGCCCAGTGCAGCGTGGTCTTGCATGTCTGGCACCCAACGCACGATTTGGCCGTAATGGTTTTCAGCCCGTGGGTTGGCAGGGTTTACAGATGTGTCGTCACCGCCCGCGTTTGGCTTTTTGCCGCGGTTTTTGTTGTTGGTCAGCGCTACATAGGTTTCTACGCGGGTTGGGTTGGATGTAACCCATTCAGGCCGATCCATGGTTGTGGCCCCAACAGCAGAGGCCGCTTGGCGGGTGTGAATGCTGATTGCCGCGGGGGACATGCCTGTGGTTTCTGTAGTGAGAGGCAGCCACTGACCGCGCTGATCCGCGCTGAATTTGGCGGCGTAGAGCGTGCCATCGGTCAGCAGATCATCCGTATTGCCACCTTCGGCGTAAAAGCCGTTGGACACATATTTATACAGAAATTCGCCCCGTTCATCATCGCCCATGTAAACCACGATGCGGCCATCGGCTGCGATTTGCACATCGGCGTTTTCGTGTTTGAAACGACCCAAAGCCGTGTGCTTTTTCGGTGTGGACGTGGGATCGGCAGGGTCGATTTCCACGATATAGCCGGCGCGGTTCGGCTCATTTGGGTTTTTGGAAATATCAAAGCGATCGTCGATTTTGGCCCAGCCATAGCCCCAATCGGATTTCCCGATGCCATAGCGTTTGAGCTGTGGATTGATTTCATACGCCTCATCAGAAGCGGAGAAATAGCCGTTGAAGTTTTCTTCACAGGCGAGGTAGGTGCCCCATGGGGTTTCGCCGTTTCCGCAGTTGTTCCAAGTGCCTTTGGTTTTGGTGCCTGTTGGATCGGCGGCGGTTTTCATCAGGTCGTGGCCCGCAGCGGGGCCAGTGATGTCCATGTCTGTGTCAGGGGTGATGCGGCGGTTAAAGGGGCTGTCGATGACAGGGGCCCATGCGCCGTTTTGTTCGGCCAATTCTACCACTGTAACGCCATGGGCCATTTTGCCCTTCAGCACATCATCATCTGTTTCGGCTTTGCCCTCGGCGCGGTTACCCCAGATGATTTTGCGGTTGGTGTATTCATTGTTGGCGACCAGAACGGCTTTGCCGTCGATGTTGAACAGGGTCATGCCGTCGTTGTTGTCACCAAATGCGAGCGCTTGGGACGCCGCATCGCCGCGTGTTGTTTCGTCAAACGCTGGTGTGTTGGAAAACAGCTGATCGCCCCATTGAATGGCCACATCCCATTCGTACCCGTCTGGTACGGTGATCGTGTCGGCCGTGGATGCTGCAACTTGTTCAAAAGCAAAGCGGGAGGTGGCGGCTTCGGCAGTAGAAACGAGCGAGGACGTGCCCATCACAAAGGTACCAGCGCCAAACGTCAGAACGCCAGATAGGAACCCACGGCGGGAAATGGCTGCGTCTACAACGTCGTCAAAATCGTTGTGTTCGGGGCGGGGATTGATGGTTTCGTCGTAATCGTCGAAGGAGATTTCGTCGTCAAAGTCGTGCATGAGAGCCTCTTTTTAAGCAGCGTATGAGATATGACACGCGGATGCGAGTCGGGCTGGACATAGCGCGGCGAGGTAACGCGAATTTAACCGTGTGTTAACTTTTGCGTATCGAAAGGGTGACGGTTTGGTGACACCTAGTAGAGCGGTTCTTCATAGATTTTTTCACCCTCAATTGTGAGGCCTTTGATCATGGCGCTGCCATCTTCAGCGACGGACAGGATGACACCGAGTTTGCGTTGGCGCTGCATGTTTTGCAGTTCGAGGGCACGGGCTTTGGGGGCGTAGAAGCGGGTAAAGGGGAAGTCGATGATCATGTTATCTTGCGACATTCTACGGTATTTTCCCTTCAGTACAGGCCCTGTTGGCGCATCAGGCATGGAATGCCAGATTGTTTTAACAATCGCAAAATCTCCAGATATGTCGAGCTCAGCAAAAACATCATTGTTGCGGGAATAGTTCTGAGTTCGGTCAATGCGATCCTTGGGTGTTTGGCTGATTTCAAAATTCAGCACAGTGTAGTGTCCGCGAAACAGATCGCGTGGATCGACGAAGTCCGTTTGCAGAATGACCTCTGTGCCTGACTGCAGCGCGGCGGCGCGGTCGGTGATGATTTTGGCAAG
>CAYWIR010000249.1:0-4544 GCA_964458375.1 uncultured Neptunicoccus sp. | reverse complement strand
CGTCCCAGACGAATTTCCCAAGCCCCGGGTTCTGCGCCAGCATTTCAGCCGCGATCAGAACCATCCAACCCACACCGAGCGACAAGCGCAGACCTGTAAAGATAAGGGGCAGGGCGGACGGCAGCACCAATTTGGTGATTTTGGTCCAAGTGCCGAGCTTCAGGACCTTGCCCACATTCACCAAATCACGGTCGATACTGGCCACACCCAATGTGGTATTGATCAGCGTTGGCCAGATCGAACACAGCGTCACGGTGATGGCAGACACAAGGAAGGATTTCGCCAGCAAAGGTTCGGCCGACGTAACAGTTGCAGACACCACCATGGTCACAATCGGCAACCACGCAAGCGGGGAAACAGGTTTGAAAATTTGGATAATCGGGTTGAGCCCTGCCGCCACCAATGGGGAGAGCCCGCCTGCAATACCAAGGGGCACAGCAATGGCTGTTCCGATCAGAAAGCCAAAGAACACAGTGGTCAGCGACGTCCAGATTTGATCGTAATAGGTCGGTGCACCTGTGAAATTACGGAATTTAACTTTGTCTTCTTTGCCCGCGGCAATCAGCTTTGCATTGCGCGCGTCTTGGCGCTCGTAAAAGGCGGCTTCCTTGCCCCGTTGGCGGGCATGATCTTCGTTTAGATTGACGAACTGCTCCCAGACTTGAACAGGGCCAGGGACAGCGCCGAGTGATGTCACAACTTTGGGTGCAAGATAGCCCCAAGCGCCCAGAAACAGCACAATCGCCAGCAAAGGCACGCCCAACAGACGCCAGATTTCCTTGCCATTGGCTTTCGCATCGTCTCCGCCTGCGATTTTCAGCAAAGGCGTGATCCACGACAAGCCCAAAATGGACACGTATTTGTCGGCGGCGTTTACCTTAGAAAAGAACCGCTCGCGGCGGGCTTCTTTTTCGAATTCTGGATCAGAGAGGGCGGTCATAGTATTCTCTTTTCTGGGATATCAGGTGCCCGCCACATGATGTGGCGGACACAATGTTTGAAAGAAACGCGATCAGTCTTTTTGACCGATGGTCAACGCTTGCAAATACTCCAGCGGCTTTTTGCCGTCGTATTCGATGCCGTCGATAAAGGCGTCTGTCGCTGGCTTGTAACCGTCTGTGCCAAATGGGATGTCTTTGGCCATGATGTGACCTTCGTCCACCAACATTTGCGCGGCTTTCAGATAAAGGTCAGGCTTATAAACGTCCTTCGCCACATCTGCATACCAATCGGCTGTCTTCGGCTCGGTGATTTGACCCCAGCGGCGCATTTGCGTCAGGTACCAGATCGCATCCGAATAGAACGGGTAAGTCGCGTTATAACGGAAGAACACGTTGAAATCAGGGATGTCACGCTTGTCACCCTTTTCGTATTCAAACGTACCCGTCATAGAGTTGGCGATCACCTCTTCATCCGCACCCACGTATTCAGGACGGCTCAGAATTTCCACCGCTTCTGCACGGTTGGCGTTGTCGTCCGCATCGAGCCACTCAGCAGCCCGGATCAGCGCCTTGGTCAAAGCGATTGTGGTGTTTGGATACTTTTCTGTGAACTCTTTGGTCATGCCAAAGACTTTTTCAGGGTTGTTCTTCCAAATCTCGTAATCCGTGATCACAGGAACGCCGATGCCTTTGAAAACAGCCGCTTGGTTCCAAGGCTCACCCACACAATACCCAAGGATCGTGCCCGCTTCGAGCGTCGCTGGCATCTGTGGAGGAGGGGTCACAGACAACAATACGTCCGCATCAACTTGGCCTGAAATGTTATCAGCTGTGTAATAACCTGGGTGAATACCACCAGAAGCCAACCAATACCGAAGCTCATAGTTGTGCGTGGACACTGGAAACACCATGCCCATGTTGAAGGGTTTGCCTTCGTCTTTGTAACGATCGACGATTGGCTTCAACGCAGAGGCCGAGATCGGATGCACAGGCTTACCTGCATCATCTTTAGGCACGTATTGCTTCATCTCTTCCCAAATGGCGTTTGAAACAGTGATACCGTTGCCGTTCAAATCCATAGAGAAAGGCGTAACGATGTGTGCCTTGGTGCCAAACCCGATAGTTGCAGCAAGAGGCTGACCCGCCAGCATGTGCGCACCGTCCAAAGTGCCGTCAATCACGCCATCCAAAAGGACTTTCCAGTTGGCTTGCGGTTCGATTGTTACAAAAAGACCTTCGTCTTCAAAAAAGCCTTTTTCATACGCAATCGCCAAAGGCGCCATATCGGTGAGCTTGATAAAGCCCAGCTTCAGTTCGTCTTTTTCAACGTCCAACATTTCGGCCAAAGCCGGAAAAGCTGTCATGATACCCGCTGTCGCTGACAGCAAAAGGGTCTTTAATCTCATTCGTTCACTCCAAAAAAAAGCCGCTTGATCGAAGTGCAAGATCGCGCGGGGCGATGTGCAGTCTGATCAAGCGGCATTGCTTGTTAGGGTGCCCAAGCTATTGGGCTGGTGGAGCAACGGCGTTGTTACTCTGTTTGCAAGGGTATGAAGCGAAGGTGAAAGGGTCAACGGGATTGACGTATTTTTCGTGCGTAAATTTCAGGCAACTTCAAAAATACTGCCATCGAAGAAGGCATCGGGACCCAACACAGGATCACCTTGTCCAGGCACCGTCGTTTGAACCAAAAGACTGCCTTCGACTTTTTCGTTGGCAAACGGCATCGGAACATACATCGATTCGAGCGCCGAGCGATACACATCTGTGCGGCAAACCTTGCGTGCCGTCGTTCGTGCTTCTTCTGGCGTTAGCCCCCAATAAGGCGCGTTTTGTTCAGCAATCCACGCCGCACTGCTTTTCCACGGGAAGCCAATGCGCATCAGATCAAATTGCAGGGCCATTGGGTCTATGACCGTATTCCCGTGGGCGCTAATTGATATGTGCCCCCTTATGTACTGCTCGATCACACTTGCATTCAAATCAAGGTACGTGTCGCGGGACAGGATTTCACTCAAAACCGCCGCATTGCTGCGCTGGGCGCTCCAAACCCCTGCACGATAAAGCGCGCGGACCAACGCCTCAGCGTCTCCTCGGTTATCTTCAAGCCAGTCATGGGGAATCCCCAAGGCCTTTTCGGGCGCACCCTGCCAAATGGAGTTTGAGGTGAGCATCAATTGCCCACTGCCATTTTCAACGGCATTGGTGGCCCACGGCGCACCAACCATAAACGCATCTACATCACCAGCACATAAAACCGTTTCAATCTGCGAAGGTGGGGAAACAAAAAACTCCAGCACATCGTCAGGCGCATGCCCCAACTGTTTCACCAGATACCGTAGCATCGTCACATGCATGCTTTGCATAAACGGCACCGCAACCCGTAAGGGGCGGTCTTGTCCCAGTTTAACAATGGCTTCGCCAAGACTACGGGCGTCGCCAAAAACACTGCCTGCCTCTGCTAGTCGCGATGCTAGGGAATTGCTGGCCACAAAACTGTTGCCGTTCATGTTCAAAAACAAAGGCACATCAATATGCGTGCGCGCTGGCCCCAAACTATGGGGTAACTCAAAAGCGATGGGCAGCAAAAGCTGGGCCGCATCAAAGACCCCAAAGGCAAGTTTATCGCGGATCGTGGCCCAGCTGTGTTCGCGAATAAGGTTCAGTGTCAGACCTTCTTCTTCAGCAAACCCCAATTCATGGGCCACAATCAGTGGCGCCGCATCTGTCAAAGGCACAAAGCCGGCATTGATCTGACGTGTCACAACAACAACCCCGCTGCTGTAACCAATCCTTCGGCAATTTCAGACACCCGACGACCTTGATCCATCGCTGTTTTTCGGATCAGCGCATAGGCCTCGTCTTCCGAAACGCCACGCGCCTTCATCAACACACCCTTTGCGCGGTCGATGACTTTGCGTTCCGCCAGCGCGGCTTTGGTGGTCTCTAGCTCTTTCTTAACCCGCTGAAACGCATGAAACCGCGCTATGGCCGTTTCCAAAACTGGCTTCACACGGTCTTTGCGCAATCCATCTACAACATAGGCGCTCACACCTGCCTCAATGGCAGAGCGCATCATATTCTGATCGCTGTGATCCACAAACATGGCCACAGGTCGCTCGGTTGCACCCAAAGCGGTGACAATCTGTTCAAAACTATCGCGGGATGGGTTTTCCAGATCAATCAGGATCATATCAGGCTGCAAATCCATCAGGCGTCGTGCCAGCCCGTGGGTGTCCCCGATCACAGTGACACGGTAATCAGCAGATTCAACCAAACCGTCCACAATCATGAACGCGCGGTCTTTGTCAGGGTCAATGACGACAATGTGGATTTGCTGAGGCATTGTTTTCCCAAAATTCAACGCCATCGCTAACGTCAAATGAAAGGGGTGTTACAGTCGAATGCGCCATGGGCACCACTCTGGAGGTGTCATGCCTAATTATTAGGCGAGGGCGGGAAAATCGATGAAAAGACAAGCACAGCCTAAACGCGGTGTCTTCAAAGCCGCAAAGGACAGTAGGGCCTTTCGACAGAAAATCGGCATTTGATTGATCTGCTAAACCCACACTTTAGAAAACACCCTTATAACATGCCCTCAGC
>CAYWIR010000248.1:0-4590 GCA_964458375.1 uncultured Neptunicoccus sp. | reverse complement strand
TGCGGTCGGTGCCAGAGCCTGAAAAGAAGAAGTCGTTGGCGTAATTGCCGCTGGCGTCATTGATCAGCAGCGTGTCGTCGTTGATGCCGCCAAAGAACAATTGCTGAGTGCCAGAGCCTGATGCAACCAACGTGTCGTTGCCAGAGCCGCCGTATAGTGAGACAGCAAATGTCCCCGCTCGCAACACGTCATTGTGGTCTGTTGCGCGAACGATTTCTATATTCGAGAGGGTATCTAATCCGAGCCCCCCAGATACATTGCTACCGCTGGTATTTGAAAAATCGACAGCAATTGCAGAACCTGCCGCAGAGTAATCGACAGAATCCTGCCCATCTCCGCCATTGATAATGTCGTTCCCTAAACTGCCGTAAATTGTTTCATCGCCACTTCCGCCATAAATTTCATTATTAGAAGATGAGCCAAAAATTTCGACGTCTCCATCGAGCACGAATATGTCATTTGCTGAACCAGATAGGCTTAACACTATTCCTGGGACGGAGGGATCAACTTCGAAAATCAATTTATCGACGTTGACAGTTACACTTTCAGACCCTGCGTAAATTCCATCTACAACAATCACGTCGCCGGGATTTGCAGCATTCACTGCATCTTGAATTGTAAGAAAACCAAAGGGTACGTTTAATGTGGCCATAGGCTCGGCACTCTCATTCTATAAAAATTAAAAATTATTTTTTGAAGGTTAGTTACAAAAACCGATGTCAAAAAGAAAAAAATCAGTCGACCGAGTATTTTGCTGCTTTAAGGCGAAAGACCGCCCAGATAATCACTTTCGGTTGCGATTTTGAGCCTCATCCAGCCAAATTGTTGGTTCAGATGGGGTGGTTTTCGCACCTCTTTATATTGGTATTCCTCCTAGCCGCTTAGCCTTTGCAAGATCAAATTGCCTCAATGCGAGCAAGGTGAAGCCTCTTTTTGCGGGAGGGCGAGTTGGTTTTGTATGGGATATGACATATAGAAAAAGCCCTGGCTGGTGCCCTGCGGAAAACCGCAGTCCTTTTTCCGCATTTGGCGCAATTTTCTTCATATCGTAGTTTTGGGAAATTAATCATGATAGCTTCAGCCATGGTGGCTTTACGATTCTTGGGAGGATCACATGAAATTTATCAAAGCGCTCGCAATGAGTGCCGCACTCGTATCTTCTGGCGCAGCTTTTGCTGATAACACAGACTATGTTCTGAACACAGCGTCTACAGGCGGTACATACCACCCAGTTGGGACAGCGATCTCAACTCTGTCAAAAATCAAGTTGCTTCCAAAGCAAAAGTTTTCACTGACAGCCGTTAACTCTGCTGGTTCAGGCGCAAACGTACAGGCTCTGTCCGCTGGCACAGCTGACTTCGCGATTTTGCAAGGTTTGTTTGGTTCATACGCTGTAACAGGCACTGGCCCAGTAACAGAGCCGCAAGCGAACCTTCGCTCTGTAACTATGCTTTGGCAGAACGTTGAGCAGTTTGTTGTAGCAGCTGATAAAGCGGCGACAGGCACTGCATCTGACCTTCTGGCCCTCAAAGGCATGTCAGCTGGTTTTGGTAAGCAAAACTCAGGTACTATGGGTTCAAACAAAGTTCTTCTGTCAGGTCTTGGCCTAACACTTGAAGACTTCACATTGGTATCTGTAGGCTACGGCCCAACTGCTGATGCATTGGCAAACGGTCAAGCTGTTGCAGCTGGTATGCCATCTGGCCCGCCAACTGGTGCGATCACAAAATTGATGGCGTCTAACGCTGGCAAGTTCACAATCTTGAACGTGACAGAAGAAGAAGCTGCTAAAATGGACGGTGGCCGTAACCTTTGGGTTCCTTACACAATCGCGGCTGGCACATACCCTGGTCAAGAAGCTGACATCAACACAATCGCACAACCTAACTTCTTGGCTGTGAACGCTTCTGTTGACGAAGAGCACGTATATCAGTTGACAAAAACTATGTACGAAAACCTGCCTTTCTTGCAAGCTATCCACCCAGCAACAAAAGCTATGGCAGTTGAAAAAGCCATGGCTGGCCTGCCAGCTCCGTTGCACCCAGGTGCAGCACGCTTCTACAAAGAAGCTGGTCTGGAAATTCCAGAAGCTTTGATGGCTAAATAAATCACAACTATACTCTTTAGGGCCGCCACTCTTGGCGGCCCTTTTCATTTTGTCCTTGGGGGATAGCAATGTCTGCGGAAACAACCACCGAACCACAAAAGCGCAGTGAGCTTTTAGAAATGCCGAACGGCAATTGGGGGGCACAGCATTTGCTGTTTGCCTTCGCTTTGATCTTCGCATTATGGCACGTCCTCACAAATGTTTACCTCAATGAGCCGGGCATGTGGCAAAACGCGATCCATTTCGCAGGTTTTGCCCTGATCGCGAGCATCACCATCAGCCCATGGGGCTCTAAATCGAACACATCTTGGGCTTGGACCCTCGATGTTGTGTATGGCCTTTTGGTTGCAGCGGCGGCTCTTTGGGTCGCGTATGCGGAAAACGGGCTTTATGAACGCTCGCTGGCTGTGACGGGTTCTGGATGGCAATTCACTCTAGTGGATTGGGCCGCTGGCTTGTTGTTGATCTTTGCTTGTATCGATCTGTCGCGCCGTGTGTCTGGTTGGGTGATCCCGATCCTTATCGTCTTGTCCCTAAGCTACATCCTCTTCTTGGGCACTATGCTTCCAGGTGTTTTCCGATCTGCGAGCCTGCCAATTGATGATGTTTTGTTCCGCACGCTTTATAATGACGAAGGTATGTTTGGCATTCTCGCGAATATCTCGGTTGCAAACATCACCCTGTTTATGATTTTCGGTGGCTTTTTGGTGGTTTCTGGGGCCAGTAACTTTGTGATTGAAGTGTCCAAAGTCGTGGCAGGCCGTATCAAAGGCGGAGCGGCCTTTGTGGCCGTGATTTCATCTGCTTTGACGGGCACGATCTCTGGCTCAGCTATTGCCAATACAGCCTCTACAGGGGTGATCACCATTCCTTTGATGAAGGCAAACGGCTTTCGCCCACAATTCGCAGGCGGTGTTGAAGCGGCCTCTTCTACAGGTGGGCAGTTGATGCCGCCGATTATGGGGGCGGGTGCCTTTGTTATGGCGAGCTACACATCCATTCCTTACGGCACGATTGTCGCCGTTTCGATCGTACCTGCGATCCTGTATTTCCTCTCTGTTGCATTCATCGTGCGTATTGAGGCCGTGAAGCACGACGCTGGTGCAGAAATCGATATGACTGTTGATCGCGGCAAGATGATCTCGGGCGCTTTGGTGTTTATCATCCCGCTTACGGTTATGATTTGGATGCTGATGACAGGTGTAACACCTGCCTATGCCGCCTGTTATGCGATTGCGGCGGTGATCGTCACCTCTTGGGTAACGACACTCCTGTCACGTCTAACAAGTGCCAACATGTTTGAATCCGTGAATATGGGGCCAGCAAAGATTTCCGAGGCTTTGGTCAGTGGCATCAAATCCGCCGTCATGACAGCCATCTTGCTGACAGCTATCGGCATCATGAACAACGCGATTGTCACCAGTGGTGTTGGGAATGGATTTTCATTGATGATCGCACAATGGTCGCAAGGCTCTATGGTTTTGGCGATCCTATTGATCGGTATCGTATCGTTGGTTCTGGGCATGGGTTTGCCTGTGACGGCGGCTTATATCATCTTGGCGATCCTGACGGCCCCTGCTCTTGCGGGTATTATGGCGGACAGCTTGATTGTTGATCAATTGGTTGCAGGTATCTCTGATCCTGCGAAATCAGGGCTGTTCTTCTTGGTCGATCATCCTTTGGTCGCCAAAGTGGCCACAGGTATGACAAATGCGGAGGCGTGGGAATTGGTTCGCAACATTCCATTTGAAATCGCTGTGACGATCCGACCAAACCTTGTTGATCCGACTGCCACAACGATGTTCTTGCTGACGGCGCATTTGATTATCTTCTGGCTGAGCCAAGATTCAAACGTGACACCGCCTGTTTGTTTGGCGGCCTTTGCGGCGGCGGGTATCGCAGGGTCGCGTCCAATGGCGACAGGCTTTGAAAGCTGGAAAATTGCGAAGGGGTTGTACATTGTGCCCCTTATGTTTGCCTATACCCCTTTGATCTCTGGAGAGTTCATCGAGGTGATGCAAATCGGGTTCTTTGCGCTGTTTGGCATCTATGCGACCAACTCTTTGATCCAGTGGTATTCCGAAGGGCCAATGACCGTGATCACGGCACCGGTGATGGTGTTGGGCGCTGTCGGTGCGTATTGGCCTTTGGAGATTGTGTTCAATCTCGTGGGCGCAGGCTTAGTGGTGGGTGTCATCGTTTGGACTTCGCGGGCTCGGCGCAAAAGCGTTCCTGCTTGATGGGCGGGCGCTGACCCTAATTTGAACGGTCTTGTCCATGGGTATGGACCCTGAATTTGCTGTCAGCGGGTGATTGAAAACATCACCTGCTGACAGTTTTATTTTGGGGTATTAGCAGCGCATGTTTGCGCCGTTGGGGTCATAGATGGGGCCACCGAGCACCTTGGCATCATAGAGATCGCCCAGAATTTCGACCTGCAAAGTGGTTCCAGGTGCCGCGTGTTCTGTGGACACATAGCCCAT
>CAYWIR010000247.1:0-4594 GCA_964458375.1 uncultured Neptunicoccus sp. | reverse complement strand
CCGAGGCTTACATGCCTGACGGGCGCACCCCTGCAGACAGCGCGACAGTGCGGTCTGTGTTTATCATTGGGCCAGACAAGCAGTTGAAGCTGTCTATGACTTATCCGATGACTGTGGGCCGAAATTTTGCTGAAATTCTGCGTGCGCTTGATGCGTTGCAGACATCTGCGAAACACGGGATTGCAACAGGTGCGAACTGGACCACTGGGGAAGATGTGATCATCCCGCCGACAGTTTCAAACGAGGATGCAGCGGCGAAGTTTGGTGAGTTTGAGACGGTGTTGCCGTATCTGCGTAAGACCAAGCTGCCAAGCTGAGGACATTAGGTCCTGCGAAATTGAGAAGCGCCTTCGGGCGCTTCTTTGTTTTTGAGTATCTTTGCCGCGAAGAAAGAGACTAGAGTTCGCGCAGGGCTTCGATTGCGGCTTCTATTGGGTAGTGGTGGTTGCCGATGAACAGGCCGTGTTGGTCGATATAATCTGCGTGTTCTAGGGTGCCGTGGATTGAATGATCGAAGTGTTTGAGCACGTCGTTTTTGGCGAAGTTGCCTGACACGATTGGGCGGCATTCAAAGCCCTTATCGATCAGGGTTTTCACGAGATTCGGGCGGGTGAGTTTGCTTTCAGGTTTGATCACGAGCGAAAAGCCGAACCAGCTGCTGGCCCCTGTTTCCCGTTGGATGCGCAGGTCGGGATGGTTGCCAAGCGCGGATTGAAACAGAGCGCCGTTGCGGCGGCGACCTTCAATCAGATCGGGTAATTTGGCAAGCTGGGCTTGGCCGATGGCCCCGGACATTTCCAGTGGGCGCAGGTTGTAACCCGGCAGGACGAAGCGAAAGGATTCTTCAAACGGGTCATCGGACTTGGTTCCCGTGACGAGGTTTTCTTTGGGCAGGTTTCGGGTCCATCCGTGGGCACGCAGCGACAACATCAGATGGTAAAGTTCAGTGTCGTCGGTGACCACAAGGCCACCTTCCATAGTGGAAATATGGTGTGAGAAGAAGGCGGAGTAGCTGCCCATGACGCCGAAGGTACCAGCCTGTTTGCCGTTGAGCGTCGCGCCCATGGATTCGCAGTTGTCTTCGATAATCGGGATATCGCGGTCGCCGACGATTTTGGCAATGGCGTCAAAATCGTTAGGGTTGCCAAGGAGGTTCACGGCCATAATCAGGCGTGTATTGTCTGTGACAGCGGTGGCGAGGTCTTCGAGGTTGTAGTTGAGTGTGTTTGGGTCAATGTCCACGAATTTCAAGTGCAACCCGTATTGGTGCAGCGGAGCGTAGGTGGTGGACCAGCTTACTGCGGGCACGATGACTTCATCACCCCGTTTTAGCGGGTTTTCGCGGGTGTAGCATAAAGCGGCGACCATCAGCAGGTTTGCGGATGAGCCAGAGTTGCACATGATCGCGTGTTTAGAGCCCATGAATGCGGCAAATTCCGTTTCGAATTTTGCGACCTCGGGGCCCATGGAGTACATATCGGATGCGATGACGCGCGTGATTGCGTCTTGTTCGTCTTGGTCCCAAGAGGACGTGGCGAGGGGGAACTTGAAGCTCATGCTGTGTGGTGCTCCATATAAAATTTGTACGTTTTGAGAATGCCTTCAGTGAGGCTGTGACTTGGGGCCCAGCCCCAAGCGGTTTGTTTGTCTACGGAAGTGAGTTTCTGTTTCATGCCAACGGGTTTGGACAGGTCGTGGGTGAACGTGCCGTTCCACCCGATCGCCTGTGCAGCGGCGGCATAGTATTCGTTGACGGAGTGGTCATGGCCGAGGCCGAGGTTCATCAACGGTGGTAGGGTTTCGAAGTGTTCAACTGCGTGCCAGATGCCATCAGCGGCGTCTTCGGCATACATAAATTCGCGCCTTGCGGTGCCGTCGCCCCAGATTTCGACTGTTGGGTCTGCGTTGATCATCGCCTCGTGAACCTTGGTGACGATTGCAGGCAAGAGGTGGGACGCTTTGGGGTCGAATGTGTCGTGGGGGCCATAAAGATTGCAGGGGATAAGGGTTTTATACTGCAATTCTGGGTCTTCACGGGTGATGTATTCGCACAGGCGCATGGCGAAGATTTTCGAGAGCGCGTAGCCCTCATTTGTGGGTTCCAGCGGGCCAGTAAGGATTTGATCTTCTGTGAGCGGATTGCGGCCTTCGGCTGGGTACATGCAAGAAGACGATAGGTTTAGAACCCGTGGGATACGGGATGCGCGGGCGGCCATTAGGATGTTGCGCCCAATGGTGGTGTTGAGTTCGAGGAAATCAACGGGGGCGGCGATGTTGGCTTGGATGCCGCCAACTTTGCCAGCGGCGTGGATGATGATGTCTGGTGCGTGCTGCGCCACATAGGCATCGGTTTGCGCGCTGTTGGTGAGATCAAGTTCGCTGCTGCGCGGGGCCAGAATGGTGTGGGATGCGGCGCGTGCGTGGTCTTGGACGTTTTGGCCGACCATGCCGCCGCCACCTGTCAGAAGGACTTTAACCATGACGGTCTTTGCGGTTGGCTTCGCGCTGCACCACATCCAGATCGCTTGTGACCATTTCAGACACCATTTCTGCGAGGGTTGTTGTTGCTTCCCAACCGAGCTTCTCTTTGGCTTTGGCGGGATCGCCGATCAGAAGTTCCACCTCGGTCGGTCGGAAGTATCTTGGGTCGACCTCTACCAAGCAATCGCCTGTGGCGGCGTTGTAGCCTTTTTCATCAACACCTTCGCCGCGCCAATCAAGGGTGATGTCGATGGCAGCAAAGGCTTTGTCTACGAATGAGCGCACAGTGTGGGTTTCGCCTGTGGCGAGCACAAAGTCTTCGGCGGTTTCATGTTGCACGATGCGCCACATGCCTTCGACGTAATCTTTGGCGTGGCCCCAATCGCGTTTGGCGTCCATGTTGCCGAGGTAGAGTTTGTCTTGCAGACCGAGTTTGATGGCTGCGGCGGCGCGGGTGATTTTGCGCGTGACAAAGGTTTCACCGCGCAGAGGGCTTTCGTGGTTGAACAGGATGCCGTTGGAGGCGTGAATGCCATAGGCCTCGCGGTAGTTTACTGTGATCCAATAAGCGTACATTTTGGCCGCTGCGTAGGGTGAGCGGGGATAGAAAGGTGTTGTTTCGCGCTGTGGGACCTCTTGCACCAAACCGAAAAGCTCGGATGTGGAGGCTTGGTAGAAGCGGGTTTTCTTTTCAAGGCCGAGAATGCGGATCGCTTCTAACAGGCGCAACGTGCCGATGCCATCTGCGTTGGCGGTGTATTCTGGTGTTTCAAAGGACACGGCAACGTGGGATTGGGCGGCGAGATTGTAGATCTCGTCTGGCTGGACCTCTTGTATCAAACGGATCAGGTTTGTGCTGTCCGTCATGTCGCCGTAGTGGAGCGTGTAGTTCACGTGGCTTTCGTGGGGGTCTTGGAACAGATGATCAATGCGCTGAGTGTTGAACGAGGAGGCACGGCGTTTCAAGCCGTGGACATCATAGCCTTTGGCCAGCAACAGTTCTGACAGATAGGCCCCGTCTTGACCTGTAGTTCCAGTGATCAGCGCGCGTTTCATGGCGGATGTTCTCCTTTGATCGTCTGAGTTGTCAAAACCATGTTTGCCCTGTGACCTCAAGCACCTTATAGCTTTTAAAAACACGTTAGAGGTTGAGCATGATTACGCCTGTATTGCTGTGCGGAGGGTCGGGGACACGTTTGTGGCCGCTTTCGCGCAAAAGCTATCCCAAGCAATTTGTCCCGCTGGTGGGCGAGGAAACGCTGTTCCAAGCCAGTGCGCAGCGGTTGTCTGGTGACGGGTTTGCAGCGCCGCTTGTGCTGACGAATTCAGACTTTCGGTTCATTGTGACAGAGCAATTGGCCGCGATTGGCATTGATCCAGGGGCGATTTTGATTGAGCCAGAGGGGCGCAATACGGCACCCGCGATTTTGGCGGCCGCCCTGTATTTACAGGCGCAGGACGAAAATGCGCTGATGTTGGTTGCCCCAAGCGATCATGTTGTTCCCGATGCGGATGCGTTTCGCGCTGCCGTGCAGGCAGGGTTGGAGCAGGCCAAGGCAGGGGATTTGGTGACCTTTGGGATCACACCAACCCATGCGGAAACGGGATATGGATATCTGGAACTGAGCGGATCGCCTGTTGATGGGCAAGCAACGCCGTTGCAGAGATTTGTGGAAAAGCCCGATGCAGATGCAGTGGAAGCGCTGTTGGCGGGTGGCAATGTTCTGTGGAATGCGGGTATTTTCCTGTTTTCGGCCAAAGCGATCATCGCTGCGTTTCAGGCCCATTCAGCGGGCATGATTGATCCAGTTGGTCGTGCTTTGGCGGATGCGCAGGTGGATTTGGGGTTCTTGCGATTGGCGGCAACCCCGTGGAGTGAAGCAGACGATATATCGATTGACTACGCGGTGATGGAGCATGCGCAGAATATTGTTGTGGTGCCTTACAGTGCGAAGTGGTCCGATTTGGGCGGCTGGGAAGCGGTTTGGGCCGAAGGCAAGCCAAACGCGGACGGCGTTGTAACCAACGGCCCTGCGAGCGCGATTGATTGCAAAGATACTTTGCTGCGATCAGAGTCTGACAATTTGGAGCTGGTGGGCATTGGGTTGGACAA
>CAYWIR010000246.1:3486-4598 GCA_964458375.1 uncultured Neptunicoccus sp. | reverse complement strand
TTCGCAACGCTTTCACCAAATAGGATTTCCGACATCTTAACGGAATCAACCGCCCGCTCAGGTGCCGTGACAGACCCCATGTACGGCTTATCAGACAGGGTCATGTGTGCATAAAGCATATCAAGGTGGCGCTTGTTCACTGCTACGTCAGTGGGTTCGCACACAGTACCGCCCGAATGGTGCATCCATTTTGACATGTAGATCAGCTTCACCATTTTTTGGAAGTCATCCATGGTCGCATAACGGCGACCGCCTTGCATATCGCGTACAAACGGTGGACCATAAACTGGGGCGAGCACCATAGAATTGCCCCCGACCCGTACATTGCGGTCTGGGTTGCGCGCATGTTGTACATATTCGGACGGTGCGGTTTTGATCAGTTCACGCGCCAAACCACGTGGAATGCGCACTCGTTCGCCATCAATATCGGCCCCTGCATCGGCCCACCGTTTCAATGCGGCAGGGTTGTCTGGGAAATTCACCCCAATTTCAGCCAGAATAGTTTCCGCGTTTGTTTCGATGATCTGCATCGCCTCTTCATTCAGAACCTCAAAGTTCGGAATGTTGCGTTCGATATATTTGGCGGCTTCAATCCGAACGGCAGTGCGTTCCGCACGACGGGCGGCACCACCACCACCACGGGCACGACGACGAGGAGTTTGGGTTTCATCAGACATGGTTTGGTCCTTTATTCGGAAACGCAGATCGCAATTGGGCTATGATGTAGCCTTTTTATAAACGGCTTGCGGTGCGGAACCGTCACTTAAAGTCGCATAACGACATCGGGTGTCGTTTTGTCACTTTTGCGGTGAGACTTGTAGCGAATTGAGCTGGTCTGGTGTCAACCGTTCAATCCCTTTTGCATAGTTCAAGCCGTTTAGATGGTAAAACTGTGCGTTCATCCTATTGGCAGCCGAATTGTCACGGGTTTTTATCAATTTCGCAGGGCTCCCAGCTATGATCGAATTTTCTGGAAATTCAGAGCCTTCGGTCACAATAGAATGGCCCGCCACGATGGAGTTTGATCCGATTTTAGCCCCATCCATAACAGTGGCCCCAATACCAATCAAAACACGGTCCCCAAGCCTGCACCCATGCAGGACTGCACGATG
>CAYWIR010000246.1:0-3386 GCA_964458375.1 uncultured Neptunicoccus sp. | reverse complement strand
TGGGGCATGCGGGTTATTCGCCTATTTTTGCAATAAAGAGGCCATTTGAAGGACAAATATAAGCAACGTATTTTTCGTTTGGCGAAAGAGTTAATGCAAAACAAGTTGAAAGTTCACTGGTCCACCAAACGTCTCGGCCATCATTTCCAGATACAGAAAATTCGACGCCGAGCCCTTTAGGTTTTAGTGCCACTGTACTGCCTGTTTTCGTTGTGACTTCTCGCGCTGAGGGCGTTACGGGATGGCGAAAAGATGCAACCTGCTGATCTGTTAGCTCTATCGCCTCAGGCCCACCTGCCCACATTGCAATTGTTTGCTGATGCCATGTGGCTGGCTGTAACTCTATATCATTTACATGTAGCCCCCACCATGTCCCCATAACATTGACGCCTAGAATTTCCCCATCCGGTGACCATATCGGGTGTTCGTCAATGGCTTGTGACTGCACAATCAGGGCCGTTTTCGCACCGATTTCTGCCAGTTGCTCTGTGATTTTTTCCTGTGCGTTCACACTGGTTACCCCTAAAGCTGCTATCGCAATACTAATTTGAAGTTTTTTCAATTTGGTGTCCTTTACAATTTCATTAGTCTGAACAGCTCCGTTTTTGTCAACGACTTGCATTGCCACTTGCGATTCTGGGTGCTGTTTCTTATGGGTCAGACATGACAGATACATCCACCGCCCCCGCACATGAACGCCTGCTGATCATTGATTTTGGCAGCCAAGTCACCCAGTTGATCGCGCGGCGGTTGCGCGAGTTAAATGTGTACTGTGAAATTCATCCTTATCAATTGGTGACGGATGCGTTTTTATCAGAGTTTGCGCCCAAAGCAGTGATCTTATCAGGCGGTCCAGACAGCGTGACGCGCGCTGGCAGCCCGCGTGCCCCTGACAGCCTCTGGACCGCCGGTGTTCCAGTGCTCGGCATTTGTTACGGCCAACAGGTTATGATGGAACAGTTGGGCGGCAAAGTTGAAGGCGGTAAAATTTCAGGCGGTGGCGGCACCGCTGAATTTGGCCGTGCCTTTGTCAAACCATCTGGAGACTTGGCCCTGCTAAAGGGCTGGTTTGCCGAAGGCGACGAACAAGTTTGGATGAGCCATGGCGATCACGTCAGCAAATTGGCCCCTGGATTTGATGTCTACGGAACATCGCCGAATGCGCCTTATGCAATTACGGCGGATTTAACGCGCAGTTTCTTTGCTGTTCAATTCCACCCAGAAGTTCACCACACACCCAAAGGCGCAAAGCTCTATGAAAACTTCGTAGCCATGGCAGGGTTTTCGGGGGATTGGACAATGGGCGCGTACCGCGAACAGGCCATTGCAGCGATCCGCGAACAGGTCGGCGATGCCAAAGTCATTTGTGGCCTCTCTGGCGGCGTTGATTCTTCGGTTGCAGCAGTTTTGATCCACGAAGCGATTGGCGATCAATTGACCTGTGTCTTTGTAGACCACGGGTTGTTGCGCCAAGGCGAAGCAGAAGAAGTCGTGACGATGTTCCGCGACAATTACAATATGCCGTTGATCCATGCGGATGAGCAGGACCTGTTCTTAGGAGAGTTGGACGGACAAGACGATCCCGAATCAAAGCGCAAGATCATCGGTAAGCTGTTCATTGATGTGTTCCAGAAACATGCGACAGACGTGGGCGACGCAAAGTTTTTGGCGCAGGGCACGCTCTATCCAGATGTGATTGAAAGCGTGTCATTTTCTGGTGGTCCGTCTGTGACAATCAAAAGCCATCACAATGTCGGTGGCTTGCCCGAAAAGATGGGCCTGAAACTTGTGGAACCCTTGCGCGAATTGTTCAAAGACGAAGTGCGTGCCTTGGGCCGCGAACTGGGTCTACCTGCCAGCTTTATCGGACGTCACCCCTTCCCTGGACCTGGCCTTGCCATTCGCTGCCCAGGTGAGATCACCCGCCCTAAGCTGGAAATCCTGCGCAAGGCGGATGCGGTTTACATTGATCAAATTCGCAAACATGGCCTTTACGATGAGATTTGGCAGGCTTTTGTCGCGATCCTGCCTGTGCGCACGGTCGGCGTAATGGGGGATGGCCGCACCTATGATTTCGCCTGTGCGCTGCGTGCTGTCACCTCAGTCGATGGGATGACCGCGGACTATTATCCGTTCAGCCATGAATTCCTTGGTGAAACAGCCACACGGATCATCAACGAAGTCGAAGGCATCAATCGTGTGACCTATGACATCACATCAAAACCTCCCGGCACGATCGAGTGGGAATGATTGGCTGCGTCCAAAGCATTTTGGATACGTAAATCAAAAAAAGGCTCTTAAGGGTTAACCAAACCTTAAGAGCCTTTTTGTTTGTCAAATATCCGCGGGGGTTTGGGGGCAGCCAGCCCCCTTCAGTGGTTAAAACGCCAACTTGCGTTGCAGTTTTAAGTAACGCCAGATCATCGTGAGAGCAGCAACAGACAGGCCAATCACCAACCCGCCCCAAACACCCTGTGCGCCATATCCAAGCGGAAAACCAAGGATATAAGCAGCTGGCATTCCGATGATCCAATAGCTGATCACCGCAAGGATCATGGGTACAGTTGTATCCTTAATCCCACGCAGCATACCAAGGGCGGCCACTTGTAATGCATCAACAATTTGAAACGCTGCAGACACCATCAACAATAGAACACCCATTTCAACTATCGCTGTCAGATTTGGTTCAGCAGGGTCCAGAAACAACTTCATCAAAAAACGCGGCGCGGTCAGGTAAAGCGTCAAAGACACAAGCGACACAGCAAAAGCGCCCCACAAAACCACAGAGGCCGCGCGGCTGAGGTGTAGTTTGTCTTTTCGTCCCAAAGCGCGCCCACCGCGAATGGTGCCAACGTTTGAAATACCAAGGGGCACCATAAACCCAACCGATGTGATCTGTAGAACAATCCCATGGGCCGCAAGGGCGATGGTGCCAGACCAGCCAACCATAATTGTTGCGGCGGAAAACAGGCTGGTTTCGGCTAACAACGTTAGTGAAATAGGCCAGCCGAGTTTGAAGGTTTCCACAAATGCCTCACGGTCAAAGCGCAAAGGGTTTAGGAAAAGTTCGTATTTTTTAAGCGCTGGAAGATAACGTGCATAGAGTAGCAAGAACACGAAATCGAGCGTGATTGTCAAAACAGAGGCCCAAGCCGCCCCTTTCGCGCCCATTTCAGGAAACCCAAAATTACCAAAGATCAGCGCATAGTTAAAACCAATATTGGCAACGGCCGCTAAGAGCGTTGCGATCAAGACAACCTGCGCCCGTTCAAGCGATGAGAGATAGCTTTTGAGGACCATAATCCACAGCGCAGGGAACAGCCCCAAAATGGCAATACGCATGTAGTCTTGGGCAATTGCGGCAAGGTCTGCCTGTTGTCCAAGCA
>CAYWIR010000245.1:0-4614 GCA_964458375.1 uncultured Neptunicoccus sp. | reverse complement strand
CTCGATATTCAGGTGACACGCACTAAGAAATTGATGTAAAACCGCCACAGTCGGCATCGTAAGCCGAGTCTGATAGAGCAGAACCCATGAACTTTGGGAAACTATGGCGGCGGTTGAATGCGTGGCGTAAACTGCGCCGCGTTCAAACTATTTTTGCCTTGTCACTGGCGTTGCTCGCGCCGATTTTGGTGCTATCCACCTACCTCGTTTTACGGGCCACCAATGGCTCTGTGTCCAACGATTCTATCCGTTTTGTGCTGCTGTTGGATTTCATCTACGTCCTTGTCGTTGCGGCTTTGGTCGGGCAACGCATCCTGCGCATGATGAACAACCGCTCCAAAAAAACCGCGGGGTCGCGCTTGCACCTTCGGTTGTCTGGGGTCTTTGCCTTTGTCGCGCTGGTTCCCACGGTTCTCGTGGCGGTGATTTCCACGATCTTGCTGAACTTTGGTTTTGAGAACTGGTTTTCAACTCGCGTACAGAACGTGGTCGGAAACTCTCTTGCCGCAGCCGAAGCCTATGAAAGCGAACAGCGCAATGATCTGGTGTCAGATGCACAGCTTTTGGCGCAATTCCTCAACCAACAGCGCCGTTTGGTAGGGTTCAGCGCAGAAGGGGAGTTGCGGTCTTCTTTGACTATCGGCCAGCAAAACATTCAACGCGGCCTAAAAGAAGCCTATGTCATCGATGGCGCGGCCAACCTGAAGGCGCGCGGCGAACGCAGCTATTTGTTTGATTTCGAAAAGCCAAAAGCAGAGACCCTCGCAAAAGCGGAGCAGGGCAAAACCGTTGTCATCCAAGATTGGGACAACAACGAATTTCGCGCTCTGATCCGACTGAACGCCTATCCCGACCGCTACGTTTATGTGTCGCGCCGTGTGGATGGTGAAATCCTCAACCTATTGGATGAAACCAAAGAAACCGTTGCGCTCTACAATCAGGGTGAACAGGAACGGGACCAACTTTTGTTTGATCTTGCGCTGATCTATCTCGGGTTTGCTCTTATCGTAATCCTCGCTGCCATCTGGCTTGGCCTGTGGTTTGCTGAACGCTTGTCCCGCCCAGTGGGGCGTCTTGCGGGGGCGGCGCAACGGGTGACAGCAGGTGATCTTGGGGTGCGGGTGAAAGAAGAAGACGGTGATGATGAAATCGCCATGCTGGGCCGGATTTTTAACCGCATGACCCAACAGGTGAAACGTCAGCACGATGATCTGCGTGACGCCAATGAACGCACCGAACGCCGCCGCCGCCTGTTTGACAGCGTGTTGTCTGGGGTTACGGCTGGGGTGATTGGTCTCAACGACGAAGGCCAAATCGCCATGATGAACGCCGCTGCCGCACGCCTTCTTAACCTTGATAGCGACGCAGACGTGGACAAGGAACTGATCCTTGCGGTGCCCGAATTTGCCAATCTATTTGCCCAGCTTGAAGATCGCAAAACCAATGTGGCCCAAGAAGAAATTCGCCTGACCCGTGCAGACAGCCCCGAAATCCTATTGGTGCGCATGGCCGTGCGCAGTTCTGAAGAGGGCTTTGTCGAAGGCTATGTTGTGACCTTCGATGATGTCACGTCCCTTGTCTCGGCCCAACGCTTGGCCGCTTGGGGGGATGTGGCCCGTCGCATCGCCCATGAAATTAAGAATCCCCTCACACCGATTCAGCTGTCTGCCGAAAGAATGAAGCGGAAATTCGCTCCTAAACTTGGGGAAGATGCCGCCGATCTGGAACAATATTCCGATGTGATCATCCGCCAAACCAACGATTTGCGCCGTATCGTTGACGAATTTTCCAAATTCGCACGAATGCCAGAACCCGAACGGCGCAGCGAAGATTTGGCAAAACTGATCCGCGAAGTCGTGGTTTTGCAACAAGAAGCGTTGATGCCGACAGAGCTTTCCCTCACGCTTGATGCACCAGAAATCCTCGCCAGTATTGATGCGACCATGTTCAATCAAGCCTTCACCAACTTGATTAAGAACGCAGGTGAAGCCATTGAGGGAATGGAGGAAACGCCAGAAAATTTCGCCCCAGAAATCCGCGTGATTGTGGAAGTTTCGGATGGGCGCACCACCATCGAAATTCAAGACAACGGCATGGGGCTGCCCACTGAAAATCGGTCGCGTCTGTTTGAACCCTATGTGACCCACCGTGACAGCGGGACGGGCCTTGGCCTGCCGATTGTGAAGAAGATTATCGAAGAGCACGGCGGCACGCTGGAATTGATGGATGCACCGCCGTTTGGGAACACGGATCACGTGGGCGCAATGGCACGCATTGTGTTGCCATTCGGCAACGAACTAGATAACATGAAAGACAGTATTAAAGCGGCCCAATAAGAGGCCCGAGCAGGAGTGGTAATTATGGGCGATATTCTTGTCGTAGATGACGAAAAAGATATTCGAGAACTGGTCTCCGACATTTTGGTAGACGAAGGATATACGACGCGAAAAGCGGCGAATTCCGATGAAACATTTGCTGAAATCAACAAAGATGCACCAGATCTGATCATCCTTGATATTTGGCTCAAGGAAAGCAAGCTGGATGGGATTGATATCCTCAAGGCAGTGCGGCGCGACAATCCAGACATTCCTGTTGTGATCATTTCAGGCCACGGCAACATCGAAATTGCGGTGGCAGCGGTGAAACAAGGCGCCTACGACTTTATCGAAAAGCCCTTCAACATTGACCAATTGATGGTGGTGATCGCACGGGCCATGGAAACATCCCGACTGCGGCGCGAAAATGCCCAGCTGAAGGTGCGCGATGTGACGTCTTCGGTGATGGTTGGCAACTCTGCCGCGTTCCGCAATCTGCAAAGCCAGTTGGACAAAGTCACCAAAACCAATGGCCGCGTCATGCTGACAGGCCCCTCTGGTTGCGGTAAAGAAGTGGCCGCACGCTACATCCATTCCAAATCCGACCGCGCCAACGCGCCGTTCGTGTCCGTCAACTCTGCCAGCATCGAACCTGACCGCATGGAAGAGGTTCTGTTTGGCCGCGAAGGCGGGGAGCGGGGCTTTGAACCGGGTCTTCTAGAGCAGGCCCACGGCGGCATCATCTTCTTTGACGAAGTGGCCGATATGCCCATCGGCACACAATCGAAAATCCTACGTGTGCTGGTCGAACAATCCTTCAATCGTGTGGGCGGATCCGATAAAGTGCGCGTTGATATCCGCGTTCTTTCGGCCACCAATCGTGATCTGCAACAAGAAATCGCAGCAGGACATTTTCGCGAAGAACTCTATCACCGTTTAAACGTGGTGCCGATCACCGTTCCATCACTCGAAGCCCGCCGCGAAGACATCGCCATGCTCGCAGAGCACTTCATGGAAGAATTGAACGCAGCCCAAGGTCTGCCTGTGCGTGCCTTGGCCGAAGAAACCGAAGCCTTGCTGCAAACGATGGCCTGGCCTGGGAATGTACGTCAATTGCGCAATGTTATTGAACGTGTTCTGATTCTTGGTCCTGAAAAGGGCGAAATCGAACCCTCCGAAATTCCTGGCAATGACAGCGGTGGCGGCGGCGAGAGCGCGGGCCTCTCAAACAGCTATGCCACTTTGCCCCTGCGCGAGGCGCGCGAAATGTTCGAGCGGGAATATTTGATGGCGCAAATCAACCGTTTTGGCGGCAATATTTCACGCACTGCGAACTTCGTAGGCATGGAGCGCAGCGCGTTGCATCGCAAGCTGAAAACCCTGAATGTCGTGACAACCAACAAAGCAGGCACACGCATTGCCGAAATCGAAGAAAATGGCGAGGCTGGCGAAGACGCTTGATGCGGACCGCAACTTTGGTGTTTAACCACAAAACCAACTGGAACGGCTGGCACCAAAAGCGGCTCAAGAAACGCGCAGCATGTATATGATGCAAACCATTCAACGACCACCATCGGGTCATGTGAAACGCAAAAGGCTATGAAATGAAGGTTATTGTGTGTGGCGCAGGACAGGTCGGCTGGCAAATTGCCCGCCATCTGGCCGTTGAAAACAATGACGTGACCATCGTGGACAACAATCCAGGTTTGGTGAACCAAGCGACAGATGTGCTTGATGTGTCTGGTGTCACAGGCTTTGCCAGTTACCCAGATGTGCTGCGTCGGGCAGGGGCGCGTGACGCAGATATGATCATCGCCGCCACCCATTCAGACGAGGTGAATATGGTCACCTGTCAGGTGGCCCACTCGGTTTTTAAAATCCCACGCAAAGTGGCTCGCTTGCGCGCACAATCCTACCTCGATGTGATTTACACCGATCTCTATCAGCGCGATCACTTGCCCATCGACGTTGTGATTTCCCCCGAAAAAGAAGTGGCCGCCGCGGCCCTACGCCAACTGGCTGCGCCTTCAACATTTGACAATGAACCTTTCTTGCAAGGCAGTGTCGAAATGCTGGGCATCACCCTTGATGAAGACTGCGCGGTTGTGAACACACCCTTGCGCCAATTGTCAGAACTGTTTTCCACCCTTCGGGCCGTGGTCTGCGGTGTACGCCGCGAAGAACGCCTGTTCACGGCCAATGCAGACGATCAATTGTTCGCAGGCGATCAAGTCTATGTCTTTACCCACAAAGAAGACGTAGGCCGCACGCTGGAAATTTTTGGCAAAACCACCAAAAA
>CAYWIR010000244.1:0-4622 GCA_964458375.1 uncultured Neptunicoccus sp. | reverse complement strand
CACGCAACGCATGGCGCGGCGGCTCAAGGAGTTGCTGATCGCGGATGGGGCGCTGCTGTTGCCACAAATCCGCGTGATTACTGATATTGCAAACCATCCTGATCTGCCAACTGCCTTGCCAACGGCTGTTTCAAAACTGCGGCGGGAACTAGTACTGGCGCAAGCCGTTGGGCGTTTGCTGGCAGCGGATGAAACGGTTGCGCCACAATCGGCAAAATTTGATTTGGCGAAATCATTGGCGGCGGTTTTGGATGAAATGCAAGGGGAGGGCATCCCGATTGCAAAGCTGAAATCCGTGGATGTTGAAAGCCATTCAGAGCATTGGAACCGCAGCCTGACGTTTTTGAACATTTTGGCGGATCACTGGACGGAAGACAGCCCGACCGATCCGCAGGAACGGCAACGCGCTGCTGCTATGGCCTTTACCAATGCGTGGAATGACACCCCCCCGACACATCCCGTTCTGGCCATTGGGTCCACGGGATCGCGTGGGGAAACCGCACTGTTTTTGCGGGCCGTGGCGGGGTTGCCACAAGGGGCTGTGGTGTTGCCAGGTTTGGATCGCACATTGAATCAAGCGGATTGGGACCGACTGACAGAAAGCAATGTTCCAACGGACAATCCACAATCCGCATTGGCGCATTTTTGCAAATCGGCGGATGTGAGTTTGGGGCAAATGGACGATTGGGCGGCGGTGCCTATGGCCAATCCCGCGCGAAACAAACTGGTCTCGCTTGCCCTGCGACCAGCGCCATTTACGGATCAGTGGTTGGACCAAGGGCCAAAGCTGATACCAGATTTAGAGGCCGCCACAGACGGTGTTTCACTGATCCAAGCAGAGACGCCAAAAGAAGAAGCCATGGCCTTGGCGCTGCGGTTGCGCGCCGCGGCAGAGGCAGATGAAACCGCAGTGTTGATCACGCCTGATCGAACCTTGACGCGACGGGTGACAGCGACGCTATCGCGCTGGGGGATTTTACCTGATGACAGCGCCGGGACGCCCTTGCACCTGACACCGCCCGGTGTGTTTTTGCGCCTGATCGCACGTTGCATGGGGGAACGTGTTACACCACTTGATCTGGTCGCAGTGTTGAAACACCCACTGACAGACAGCGGTGTTGATGGCGGCGACAGTAAACTGATTGCACGAGACTACGAACGCGCAAAGTTGCGTGGGGGTGCGCCGTTTGCGGATTATCAGGGGATTTTAGAATGGGCGGATACGTTTCCAAACCATCCAGAGCGGCGGGCGTGGGCCGAATGGGTCGTGCGCTGTTTCGAACCGCTTGAGACCCTAGACGCCAGTGATTTAACGGAATTCACCGCGGCGCACCTCGACATCGCAAATGCGCTGGCAGCTGGACCAACAGGCGTAGAAAACCACGGGCTATGGGATAAGGAAACGGGGCGTGGGGCCAAAGCGGTTTTTGACAATCTGCAAGCCGAAGCGGACGCGGCTGGGCCACTCTCTATCGCGGATTATCAGGCATTATTCCGTGCGGTGTTGGCGTCAGAAACGGTACGCGAAGCGCGGGAATCGCATCCGAAAATTGCGATATGGGGCACCTTGGAAGCCCGTGTTGAAAGCGCAGATGTTGTTATCCTTGGTGGGTTAAACGACACGGTTTGGCCCGGGATTGAAAGCCCTGATCCGTGGTTGAACCGAGCCATGCGCAAACAGGTTGGCCTGCCACCGCCCGAACGTGTGATCGGCCTGTCAGCCCATGATTTCCAACAAGGGTCCGGCGCACGCGAGCTGGTGTTGAGCCGATCCCTGCGCGATGGGGATGCGCCCACTGTGGCGTCCCGTTGGATCGTTCGCATTTTGAATTTGATGAATGGGTTAGGAGAAGACGGCAAGGCAGCCGTGAGCAAAAT
Source organism: uncultured Neptunicoccus sp. (assembly GCA_964458375.1). Classification (GTDB taxonomy): domain Bacteria; phylum Pseudomonadota; class Alphaproteobacteria; order Rhodobacterales; family Rhodobacteraceae; genus Amylibacter. The sequence goes on along the minus strand of CAYWIR010000244.1, from coordinate 2,744 downwards.
CGCAGCGGGCGGCGATACTTGGTTAGAGATGGCGCGTGCGATGGATCGAGAAACAGGTCATGTGGATTCAGCGGTACGCCCTGCCCCAATGCCCCCCGCGGACAAGCGTTTGACACAGCTGTCGGTGACGCAAGTGGAGCGGTTGATACGCGATCCTTATGCTGTTTATGCAGCGAAGATTTTGCAGTTGCGGCGGCTTGATCCATTGGGTCGAGAACCCGATGCGCTGATCCGTGGGACAGCACTGCATAAGGTTGTTGAAATGTTTGTGGATGCCTATCCCGACACCCTGCCCGCCGATGCCCGAACTGCGTTGTTAGATGTGGCAGAAGAGGTGTTGCGCGATGAAGTGCCTTGGCCTGCGATGCAACGTATTTGGCTGGCACGGTTGGCGCGGATTGCAGGGTGGTTCGTGGAAGGAGAAGCCAAGCGTCGTTTGCGTGGTAGCGATCCAAAGCAAGAGAAAAAGGGTGCGCGGTTTGTCGAAGGCATGGACTTTGAACTGACCGCGAAGGCAGATCGGATTGATCGCACGCCTGATGATGGTTTGCTGATCTATGACTATAAATCAGGATCACCCCCAACCGCAGCCCAGACAGAGTTTTTCAACAAGCAACTGCAACTTGAAGCGGCGATTGCCAATGCGGGCACGTTCAAAGATGTGCCAAAGGGCACGCCTGTTGGGCTGGAATACATCGGCTTGTCAGGAAGCGCGCAAGGGAGCGAGGGCAAGGTTCTGGCGCTTGAAACCAGCGCGGCGGATGCGGAAGCGGTTTGGCAAGAATTTGTCGGCTTGGTGCGCGAATATGCCGATGCAGAAAAGGGCTTTCCTGCGCGGGTGCGGATGGAGCAAATGGCATATGCCTACGAATATGATCACTTGGCCCGCAAGGGAGAGTGGGAAGAAAGCGATACACCTGTGGACGTGCCAGTGGGGCGTAATCCATGAGCGATATGAACGAAGCGACAGCGGCGCAGGTGCGGGCCGCGGCACCCGATGCATCCACTTGGGTTGCGGCCAATGCAGGGTCTGGAAAAACGCGGGTTTTAACGGATCGCGTGGCGCGATTGTTACTGCGTGGAACCGAACCACAAAAGATTTTGTGCCTGACCTACACAAAGGCCGCCGCATCCGAAATGCAGAACCGTTTGTTCAAACGTTTGGGCGAATGGGCGATGCTGGAAGACGGCAAATTGCAGGCGGCTCTGCAAGAGTTGGGCGAATCTGGCACGCTGTCACAGGATGAATTGCGCAAGGCGCGCACGCTGTTTGCCAATGCGTTGGAAACACCCGGCGGTTTGAAAATTCAGACGATCCATTCCTTTTGTGACAAGCTGTTGCGGCGGTTCCCGCTGGAAGCAGGCGTGTCGCCACAGTTTGAGGTTTTAGAGGATCGGCAAGCCAAGTTGATACGGGCCGAAATCTTGGAAGATTTGGCCAGCGGTTCTGCTATTTCCGTGGTGGACCGCTTGGCACGGTTCATGTCTGGACTGGAACCAGATGCCTTGCTGGCTGAGATTGCGAGCAAACGAAAAGCGTTGGACATTGGGGCCGTGCGGCAGTTGTTTGCCCATGCTGCGAAGGAAGACCCGAGTACGTTTTTGGATTACATTCTGGGGTCCGATGGACGCGATGTTTTACGGGATGTGGCGCAGGTTATTCGCGACGAGCAGAGCAACGTAAAACCAGCGGCTGTGGCAGATCAAATGGCACGTGCCAATTCGATTGACGGTTTTCTAAAACTCGCCCTTGGGACGCTCATGTTCAAGTCTGGTGCGAAAGCGTTTTCGGCAAAGCCAGATGCGCTTCCAACACAAGGGCCTGTTCGAAAAAATCACCCCGCTTTGGTCGATGCTGTGAACGAAATTTCCGAGCGCACCGCCGAAGTTTATTGGCTGTATGTGAACAAGGTTGCTCTTGATCGGGCGGAAGCCCTCGCTGCGTTTTCTGAGGCGTTTTTGGCGCGGTATGATCAGCGCAAGTTGGATATGGGGCGGCTTGATTATGACGATCTGATCGGGCGGGCTGGGATGTTGTTGTCAAACTCGGCGTCGGCCCAATGGGTTTTGTATAAGCTGGATGGTGGGATCGATCACGTTCTGGTGGATGAGGCACAGGATACGAGCCCAAGCCAGTGGGATGTGGTCAAGCTGTTGACCGATGAGTTTACCACAGGGGACAGTGGTAAAGACACCGACCGCACGGTGTTTGTGGTTGGGGATGAAAAGCAGTCGATCTATTCTTTCCAAGGGGCCGATCCTGCGGAGTTTGATGTGATGCGGCAGCGGTTTTCCGATCGCTTGGCGGGTGTTGGTAACCGTTTGGAAGAACAAGATCTGGCGTTTTCTTTCCGCTCTGCCGATCCAATTTTGCGGTTGGTGGATAAGGTGTTTGATGGTGAGGCAGGTACGGGGTTTCGAAAGCAATCTTTGCACCGTCCGTTCTTTACAAACTTGCCAGGGCGAGTTGATTTATGGCCGTTTGAAGAGGCTGAAAAGATCAAGGACGAGACACCTTGGTATAAGCCAGTGGACACACCGCAGCCTGACAATCCGCAGATTTTACTGGCGCGCAAGATTGCGGGTTGGATCAAAGGTGTTTTGGATTCTGGGCAAGAATTACCCGGACAAGACCGTGCTGTGCAAGCGAGCGATTTTCTGATCTTGGTGCAAGGGCGTAGGCCCATTTTTCACAACATCATCAAAGAATTGAAGGCACTTGAGCTACCTGTTGCGGGTGCTGA
>CAYWIR010000243.1:0-4635 GCA_964458375.1 uncultured Neptunicoccus sp. | reverse complement strand
CCAGCGCCAGTGCGCGTGCATGCACGGCCTCGCCCAACCGATTAAGAGCCGCATTCTCCAACACCAGATACCGAAACGGCTCCAGCATTTTGTGGTCAGGCACCCGCGCGCCTGCGGTCAGGATGACCTCTAACTCTGCGCGGCTCGGCACAGGGGCCACCAGTGTTTTGTGCGACACGGATCGCCGTTCCAGCATAAAATTCAGTGCATCTTCGTTACGTTTTGGCATTGTTCACTCCAAAGTAGGATCGGACGCCGCACGAACCAACGCGGTTAAATCCGCAAGTCGTTCGATCTGTCGTCCGTTTTCGTTAAAATTCTTTGGGTCCAACCATGCCTGAAACGCTGCCTCCAGCGCGGGCCACTCTTTATCAATTGCCGCAAACCACGCAGTATCGCGGTTACGGCCCTTGTACATCGTTGCTTGGCGAAACACGCCTTCATAGGACAGGCCAAGCCGTTGCGCAGCCCGCCGCGATCCTAAATTCAGGGCATCACACTTCCATTCATACCGACGGTATCCAGCTTCAAACGCCCATTTCATCATCAGATACATGGCCTCTGTGGCCGCACGGGTCCGCTGTAATGCAGGGGCCATATTGATATGCCCAACTTCAATTGAACCCGCAGTCGGATCAATCCGCAAATAAGACGCAACACCGCAAAACCGCCCCACGTCTTTGTTCTTAATCGCATAGAAGAACGGATCGTCCAAAGCAGACATTTCCCGCACCCATTTGTGATAAGTCGCCTGCGCTGAAAAAGGGCCATAAGGCAAATAATCCCAAATCCCATCGCTCTGGTCATCAGAATTTGATCGGTACAAGTCGCCCACATGCGCTTCGGCGTCCAAACGCTCCAGCCGCGCATATTGCCCCTCTAAAACCACACCTGTTGGCGATGGAGGTGCCACCCAATTTTTCACTGGAAACCCGACAGGCTTTGTCATTTCGCACCCGTTCCTCAAAACTCACACGTAGGAAACAGATAACCACACAAGCCTAAATGTCCATGCCCTGCGTTGGAAAACGCCATCAGCGGATAAAGCGTGGGTTGTCCCCCAGATCGAGGCTTGGGAACACATCGCGCTCCAATGCGGCGCGGTCCAGTCCAAACAATTCATGCACCGCCCACCCTGCATATTGGCGCAAATCCGCAGTCGGCATAAGATCACGCCGCGCATAAAGGTCCGCTTCATCAAGACCCGGCCATGTCCCATACACTTTGCGCCCTTTCACGGCACCGCCCGCCATAATCATCGCGCCGCCTGTGCCATGGTCCGTGCCTTGCGACCCATTTTCATGCACCGTGCGACCAAACTCTGTCATGCACAAAACGCAGGTTTTCTCCCACACAGCGCCCAACTCGGACTTCAAGGTCGTCAATGCAGATTGCAGTTCGCGCGATGCGCTGCGAATGCTGCGCGATTGGCGTTGATGGGTGTCCCAGCCGCCAATGGAAAACGTTGCAAACCGCGTGTCCTCTTTCAACCGCGCCGCAGCAAAAGCCGCCAAGCCGCCCGCCTTTTGCGCACTCGCCGCTTCTTTCATCTGGTTTACCATCGCGTTCATGCTCTCGCCGTCGTCATCTTCCATCATCTGCGCCATGTTCAATTCAGCCGTCAGCGTCATCGCCGTTTTGCCAGCCTCTGAAAACAACGGATCTTTCTCGTATATTTTGTCGAGCAACAGTTGCGCCTGTGGGCTAAGGTCAACACGCCCTTCAGGGGCCCAGCTTGTCGTCGGAAAATCCCCACGCAACATCAGCATATTTTCGCGCCCAACAGAAAATGCCGTGTCTTTCTTGGCCCCAGGGATCAAGTTCAACATGCGGTTCATCCAACCACTGTCCCGCACGTCCGACGATACCTCGACGACACCCGCCTCCAACAAATCCTGACCATCAAAATGGCTGCGCTTGTCGCGGTACGGTGTCGATACGGCCTGCACAAACCCCATTTCCCCTGCTTTCCACAGCGGCATCAGATCGCTCAGTTCAGGATGCAGTCCGAAAAAACCGTCCAAGTCCAAATGCGCCGTGCGTGACAGGTTCGGGCGATACTTTTTCAACATCGGCTCCCCCACAGGGGCCACAACATCCAAGGCATCCATCGCCCCACGCAGCACAATCACCACCAAACGATTGTCACTGGGAACAGACGCAAAGGTCACAGGCGTCACCAAAGGACTGGCCGCTGCGGTGCAGCCCAGCGCGAGTGTGTTCGCTAAAAATCTACGTTTTGAACGATCCATGCACCTATCTCCTGTTAAATTCTGGGGAAGCAAGCACAAGGGTCAAACCTTCTTCCCGTTGTTCGGCTCCCGCCACAGCAAACTTCAACGACTCTCCCGCCAATTCGCGCAAAGAAAACTCGACAAATTTGCGTGGATCACGCTCTCTTCCTTCGCGACGAGCAAGCGCCAAAGCCCATTGCAATCGCGACGCCACACCTTGCGCCGTGATCCATGCTTGAGCTTCCTCTGGCCATCCGTTTGGTCCTGGCGCGTTGCGCAAAGGTTGCCCCATACTGTTGAGCGGCAAGGCCAAACCACGGTTCAACTGCCCACGGGACAGCCCGTCAAACTCTGATCTCTCAAGGCCCAATGCCCGAAAACTGGCAACCATAAATTCAAACGGCTGGCGGGCCTTCTGGCCCAAATCCACCCATGCCGCAGGATGATCCAACAGCGCCCCGTAAAGGCTCGGCAAATCTCCATCCGTGTTTCGGTACACTTGCGTCAAACGCTCAACCAAATCAGGGTCAGGCTCGTCTGATACAAAATGCACAACCAATTTGCGCGCAATGTGACGGGCGGTGTCGGGATGCAGGGCTAAATCCCGCAAGAACCCTTCGATATCGGACAGTTTTGCAGGGTTCCCCCCATACTGTTTGCCCAAAATATCTTCGGCTCCGGGCTCGGCCCAGCGCGGCAAGAACTTTGCGCCCTCTTTGCCCACAACCAACCCTGTCAGCAATTCTGCCGCCTGTCGCACGTCTGTCTGGGAATACCCACCACCCACACCCATCGTGTGCAGTTCCATAACTTCGCGGGCTAAGTTTTCATTCAACCCTTTAACCTTGCGCTTCTTTTTGTTGTTCTTCGCAGCGGGGGAATTGGGGCCAATGGATCGCACCTGATCCAAAAACAGCAACATCGACGGATGCGTCGCCGCTGCAACCAACATGTCTGCAAAGGAACCGTTAACATGGGGCCGAATGGCCTCATCCTGAAAGCTCCCCCATAGGGTGAATTCTAACCGGCTTTTGGGAACAACCGTGAAATGATCGGCCCAGAAAAACACCAAACGCTCGCGAAACGCTTGTCCCGAATACATCGCACGGCCAAAAACCCTTTGGAAATCCTCTGCCTTCAGGGTGTGACGCGCCTTGTTCATTTGGCGTAACAACGGCTTGGCGTCTTTGTCGCCGTTTTGCGCCGCTCGCTTATGCTCCAAATAAGTGCGCATCATCTGTGCACGTTCTGGAAAACGCGGCCCGACATAATCCGCACCGCCTTGATCCGCATCCGTCACCTGACGCAGTAACTCGTCCACGTCCACCACGTCAGCTTCGCCTTCTGCGAACCCATATCCAAACCGAAATGCTGCTTTTGTTGCAAAACTCTGCACGTTGCTCACCTCATGTGCTTTTGCCTTAACTTAGTGTGATACGTCCCATTCGCAAAGGACCGTCGTTGCGCCCACCGTTAAATTTCGGCAATCTCTTGCCAACCCAACTAAGGATTTGATTATGGAACTGTTTTACGCTCCGAACACTGTCTCGATCGCTACACTGATTACCCTGCACGAAGCGGAGGTTCCCTTCACCGTCACCAAACTGGATTTTGGCAAGTCAGAACAACAGTCCAAAGACTACCTTTCTCGTAATCCCAAAGGCCGCGTGCCCGCACTGGTAACAGATCACGGCATTCTGACCGAAACGCCCGCAATGCTGCCCTATATCGCGGGCTTAAACCCCTCTGCAAATCTGCTCCCATCTGATCCTTTCGCCTTGGCAAAACTCAACGAATTTTCCAGCTATTTGGCCTCTACCGCCCATGTGAACCACGCACACCGTATGCGTGGCGCCCGTTGGGCCACAGAGCAAAGCAGCTTTGATGACATGGCTGCTAAAGTCCCGCAAAACATGCATGACACGTTTGCCTACATCCAGTCAGAATGCTTGCAAGGCCCGTGGGTCATGGGCGATCAATACACTGTTGCGGACGCCTATCTGTTTACGGTTGCAAGGTGGCTCAAAAGCGACAACGTCGATATCAAAGCCTTCCCCGCAATTACCGCCCATTCAGACGCCATGCGAGAACGCCCCGCTGTCCAAGCCGCTCTGGCCTACTGAACACCGTTGCGGCGCAACCACGTCTGCCAATGCTCGGGCGACCCATGGAACACGTTCAGATCAATATCCCCAGGCGCGCCAGGCACACGGCCCGTGCCTGAATACTGCCAGAACGTCCATTTCTGCCCAGGATAAACGGTGCGAGGATGATCCGCCACGGATCGCAACCAAAACGGATACCCGTTGATTTTACCCAAATCATTGTCGCGGTAAAAATCAACGGTCGTATAAATCACTGGCACCTTGCCGTAATGCGCTTTCACGATCCGCAAAAACTG
>CAYWIR010000242.1:0-4648 GCA_964458375.1 uncultured Neptunicoccus sp. | reverse complement strand
ACGAAGCCGCTACCGCGGCAATGGCGCTTGTTTTGAACGTAGCACGTTGTTGTGAGCGCTGCGCATTTTGAGATCTGACGAACCTGTCTGACGATTGAGCCTTCTCAATCAACGGACAGGAGATTTCCATGACACATGAGAAGACAACCCCGCTGCGTGAGCGGATGATCGAAGATATGCGTATTCAAGGGATGGGCGACAAGGCTCAGAAGGCACACATTCGAGCGATCAAACATTTTGCAGGGTTCTTGAAGCGATCGCCTGATACGGCGACGCCGGATGACCTGCGCGCCTATCAGCTTCACATGACCGATACCGAAGTGACGCCGCCCACTTTTAACGCGCGGATCATGGCATTGCGGTTTCTGTTCGGCACCACCTGCGACCGCGAAGATATGAAGCGCTACATGCAGTTTCGCACACAGCCGCGCCGACTGCCGACGGTTCTGAGTATCCAGGAGGTGTCTGAGATCGTCGTGGCTGCTCCTGGACCTGGCCTCAAATATCGAGCAGCATTGAGCATTTCCTATGGCGCTGGTTTGCGGGCATCTGAGGTCTGCAGTCTTAAGGTGAGCGACATCGACAGCGACCGGATGTTGATCCACGTCGATGAGGGCAAAGGTGGCAAGGACCGGAAGGTGATGCTATCGCCTGATCTGTTGGGTTTATTGCGTGACTACTGGCGCGAGGCGCAGCCAGCAGGATGGCTGTTTCCGGGCAAACCTAAGATCAACCCAATCTCTGCACGACAGTTGAGCCGGGCGTTTAATTCGGCCAAGCATTTGGTTGGCATTTCCAAGCCTGCGACATTGCATACGTTACGCCACAGCTTTGCAACGCATCTGCTCGAAGCCAATGTCGATGTCCGCGTGATCCAGGTGTTGCTCGGCCACGCCAAATTGAGCACGACAGCGCGCTACACTCACGTTGCCACCAAAACGATCCGGGACACGCCCAGCCCGTTTGAAGCGCTCAAGAAGCTGAACATCGAGAGCCTGCGCGACCGACCGGGATAAGCCCCGGCCAGTTGGCCAAACCCAAGCTGGAGATCGCTGACATCTTCCGGAACCATGGTCCTGCGTGGCGAAAGGCCAATAATGGTCATGTCAGCCTGTCCCAGCTCAAAGTGATGTCCTCAATCGAAGCCTGCCGAACAGAAGCGCTCGGCGGGCATGTGGCGGCGTGCACCAAATGCGATCATCAACACATCGCTTATAACTCGTGCAAAAGCCGACACTGTCCCAAATGTCAGGGTCCCGCTGCGCGCGACTGGATGGCGGCGCGGGAAGAGGATTTGTTGCCGGTGGAATACTTCCATGTCGTCTTCACGTTGCCCGCTGAGATTGCGCGCATCGCCTATTGGAACAAGAAGGCCGTCTATGGCCTTCTGTTCAAAGCGTCTGCGCAAACGGTGATGACAATTGCAGCTGACCCCAAACGCCTTGGCGCACGGGTTGGCATCACCAGCGTCCTTCACACGTGGGGATCGGCACTGACCCATCACCCGCACGTTCACATGATCGTACCGGGTGGTGGTCTGTCGCCAAATGGCAACCGCTGGGTTGCGTGCAAGCCGGGGTTCTTTCTGCACGTTCGGGTGTTGTCACGGCTGTTTCGACGTCTGTTCATTGAGGGGCTGCTGGCTTTGCACCGTGCTGGTGAACTGACCTTCTTTGGCGATCTGGTGGGGCTGTCAGATCCACAGGCGTTCACCGCATATCTCGCGCCACTGCGCAAAATAGAATGGGTGGTCTATGCCAAACCACCCTTCGGTGGGCCCGATGCGGTCCTAGCCTATCTCAGCCGATATACCCACCGGGTGGCGATCTCAAACAGCCGCCTTGTGAGTGCTGACACCAACACTGTCGCGTTCAAATGGAAAGACTATCGGGACAAGTTAGGCGACAGGCGATCCATCATGCGCCTGGCAACCGATGAGTTTATCCGGCGGTTCCTGATCCATGTTCTACCGGACCGGTTCCACCGCATCCGCCACTATGGCTTGCTTGCCAGTTCGACCCGCAAAGCCAATATCGCAAAGGCTCGAACCTTACTTGGCGCACAAACCGCCAAACAGGATGACACACCGGCTGTCGAGATCATCCCGCTCACGCTGCGAGAACCATGCCCCGATTGTGGCGGGCAAATGCGCATCATCGAGACCTTCCGGCGCGGTCAAAAACCGCAATCCCGCGCACCACCCAGAAAGACCGCCGCATGACGAGATGCACGTCATCAATCAACGATCAATCCTTGAGCTGCGCCGCGTTAAGGGCCAATACAGGCATGCCTAAAGCGGAATCTATGACGTCCTGCGCGCAGCAATTGCATCAAACGGATCTCGAAAACGATATGCAGATACGTCGGATCGGCACGAGAAACGGAAAACCCTTGTCACCCTGGATCAATCACCGCAGGGTCAGTTCCATGCTTTCCCCATAGGGCTCACCTAGACCCCACGGCTTCCTCCTAGTCATGTTTTCCAACGCGGGCCACCGTCGCGACAAAACGAAAAGTCACGCTCAGGCCCGCATCGAAAAACCTTAAACTTTGTAGTCATCCGAGTGTAATAGTCGAATGACCGCTTTCGATCACGGTCACAAACGGTCGTTATCGCCGGTGACAGAAACATATGAGTTTTGGCACTTTCGAACTATTGGACGATGTGCGGTTAGAGCCCATTAGTGCACCTAACGAGTCTGCGATCCATCGTAAATACAGCGATCGCTTGTGGCTTGAACCAGTCACCCGTCGTGCCAAGTTGGCAATCACCACAAAACCATTAACGCGGTCTTAGTACTGAACGTGTTACCGTCCCCAAGGTCGGAACACTAGGGTACAATGGCAACCGGGACAACATTCAATGCGATCTACCTTGGGAATTTCGCGGACCTCGAGGCGACTGCAGGCACCACAGGTGCCTATTCCGACGTAGACACATCTTACGCGGTTGCAGAGGCCAATGCAGGCTTGCTGCTTGGTAGTTATGATCACAACGATTTGCAAATTGTTGAGATAACGGCTTATCACCGAGCAGAAGACTCTGTGATTGGAATAGATAGTTACCCAAGCAGCGCGTATAATGACGGGCAGGAAGGGATCGAGTACTCGGTCGACGGCGGGAACACCGTTGGCGACGGCATTGTTTCAACCACGACAACGTCATTGGGAACCCCGCCACCGGACTATGGGACGCCAACAGGCGGCATCGCGATTGACAACGAAGTCTACTACAACGCAACAGTCACCTATTACGACAGCGGCAGCGGCAGTTTCGTGGATGCGAGCAAGGTTGTCTCTGTGTTCCAAACAGATAATGGGGACGTTTTTCTTCAGGAATACCTCAACAGTAATTCGAGTGCCTTTAACCTGGATGGTCTGAGCATTTCGAGCATTCGTCTCGACTCCGTATATTCAACCGATGCAGACGCTGTGGTTTATGACAGTTGGTCAATTACCGGAGCGTCAATAATGCCCTGTTTCGTGAGCGGTACACTAATTTCGACGCCAAACGGTGATCGCGTCGTAGAAGACTTTTGTGGCGGCGATCTCATCATAACCCGAGATGATGGAGTTCAAGTATTGCGTTGGACCGGATCGCGTGCGTTGTCTCGTCGGCAACTTGACCTCAACCCATTGCTCTTTCCGATTAGGATATCTGCCGGCGCACTTGGCAGCGGCCTGCCCACCCGTGACATTCTGGTTTCGCCACAACACCGGGTTTTGGTGTCTTCAAAGATTTCGGCGCGAATGTTCTACCAACGGGAAGTCTTGGTCGCCGCTAAACATCTCACCGCGCTTGACGGAATTGAGATCGAGACCGACATCACACAAGTGACGTATCACCATCTCTTGTTCGACACCCATCAACTCCTGTGGTCCAACGGAACTTGGACCGAGTCCCTCTTTCTGGGACAACAGGCACTTCGTTCTCTCCCAGCTGCCGCAGTGGAGGAGATTTATTCCCTCTTCCCCGAGTTTTGCGGCAATACCCCTCCGTTAAGCACTGTCCGCACTGTAATCCCCGGGCGTCTAGCACGCAATCTTGTACGTCGCCACAAAACGAATGAAAAACCATTAATCAGTCATCCCTGAGTAAGTCGAGCTTGCCGCGCCGGTCGTTATGTTACCGCCTGCAAATGGTTTGCACAGCTCTAGTGAAATGGCTCATAGAGTCCTCAAAACATGGCCTTGGATGACTGGCAGCCGGGCGGATCTTGGTAGGTTGGTTCGCGACAACCGCAAACAACCAAACAGGTTTGATTTGGCAGTTGCAGCGACACGTTAAAATCACTCCCATACCGGACAATAACCCCCTGCCAAAACTCTCCTGCCAAAAACGGTCATTTTTGTCACTCTATAAGCATCCGGCAAAATCGTTGAAAATTCAATGGACACAAACCATTGGCAAAACGTAGCTTAGTTTTGGCACGTTTTTGACCGTGGATTGTAAAGCCGACGTTCAAAATTTGTGGGTGCAACAAACTTTGGGCTCGCTGCGGTCATCCGACTGATTTTGTCAACTTCACTTCATAGAGGGGTCACTAATAGCTTTGAGCTGGGTTGCCGCTTTCAACACCGAAAAGGATTAAAGTGGTCAAATTGACCGCTTTCATCCATCCCAAACGGCCTTACCCGTCCGCTGCGG
>CAYWIR010000241.1:0-4649 GCA_964458375.1 uncultured Neptunicoccus sp. | reverse complement strand
GTGGATTTAAACAGAGTCTGTTCGCGAGGTTCCCAATCTTCGGGCTTCTTGCCTTTGGGCGGTTCGAGCACGCCTTCATAAATAAGGCCTTTGGCTTCGAGACTGTTAATCGCGGCTTCGATTTGGCCTGTGCCATAGAGTGATTTTTCGGAATAGAACACGTCCATTTCGATGTTCAGCGCCTTAAGGTCAGCGCGGATCATGTCCATCATCGCTTCGGTTCCGAATTCCCGCAGATCGGTAAGCCATTCGGATTCTGGTTTGTTTACAAGGCTGTCGCCGTATTTTTCCTTGAGCGCGGCACCTACTGGGATCAGATAGTCCCCTGGGTAGGTGCCATCTTCAAAGGCGACCTCTTGGCCGTTTGCCTCTAAGTAACGCAAATAGCAGGACCGAGCGAGCACATCGACCTGTGCGCCACCGTCATTGATGTAATATTCCCGTGTTACGTCATAGCCTGCGAAATCCAGCAGACTGGCGAGCGCATCGCCAAAGACTGCACCCCGTGTGTGGCCCACATGAAGCGGGCCTGTTGGGTTGGCGGACACATATTCAACATTGACCTTTTTGCCCTGCCCCAAATTGGAGCGGCCAAAATCGGTGCCAGCGGATAAGGCGGCAGGGATGATTGCGGCCCAGCAGGACGGATCAAGCGTGAGGTTAAGGAACCCCGGGCCAGCAACATCGGCGGATTGAACGCGCGTGTCTGCGGTGAGTTTTTCAGCCAGCGCCTCTGCAATGGCGCGCGGGTTGGATTTGGCAGCTTTGGCCAGCACCATTGCGGCATTCGTTGCCATATCGCCGTGCAACGCATCGCGCGGGGGTTCAACCGCCACGTTGGTAAAATCGAGATCAGCGGGAAGCGTGCCTTCGGATTGAAGGGTGGCTAGGCTGTCGAGCACAAGGGTGCGGATGTCGGCAAAGAGGTTCATGGTGCTTTCCTATCGAATAGGGGCGGTTTAGCACTTTGAACCGAAGGGTCAACTCACCCTAGTTGCCGTGAAACAATTTCAACGCGTATCTGTCGGTCATTCCAGACACGTAATCAGCCACGAGCCGTGCACGGGCGAAGTCGTCTTTGCTTGCGTCCCAGCCATGGGGGAGCTGGTCTGGGTTGTCCATAAAACGGTGGAACAATTGGCGTAAAACATCTGTCATCTCTTCGCGCACTTCGATGACGGACGGTGCGCGATACATGTTGGCATAAAGGAATTCGCGGATTGCGTTGAGGCCTGAGAGCAGATCATCGGAAAATGCGATAACGGGGTGGCCAAGGCCGCGGATGTCAGCGGCGGAGGCGGCGTTTGATTTGTCGAGCCAGATGCGGGATTCCGTTAGAACGTCTTCGACCATTGTGCCGAAAACGCGGCGCAATGCTTCGTGGCGGCGGCGGTCTTGGTCTAGGTTTGGGTATTTTTGATCGACTTGTGCGAAAGCGTCGCCGACAAGCGGCAGATGCAAGATATCGTCTATGGCAAAGAGGCCCGCGCGCAGACCATCATCGAGGTCGTGGTTGTTATAAGCGATATCGTCTGAAAGCGCCGCGACTTGGGCCTCGGCGCTGGCGTGGGTGTGCAGTTCGAGATCGTGTCTCTCGTTGTATTCAGCCAATGCGAAGGGAATGTCGCCTGTTACGGGGCCATTGTGTTTGGCAATCCCTTCGAGGCAATCCCAAGTGAGATTTAATCCGTCAAATTCGGCGTAGTGACGCTCTAAATCTGTAACGATTTTAATGGCTTGGGCGTTGTGATCAAATCCACCAAAGGGGGCCATACATTCATCCAAAGCGTCTTCGCCGGCATGGCCAAAAGGTGTATGGCCGAGGTCGTGGGCGAGCGCTACGGCTTCGGTGAGTTCGACGTTTAGGCCCAGCACACCTGCGATGGTTCGCGCGACTTGGCCGACTTCTATGCTGTGGGTGAGACGTGTGCGGTAATGATCGGCTTCGTGTTCGACAAAGACCTGAGTTTTATGTTTTAGGCGACGAAAGGCGGTGGAGTGGATAATGCGGTCGCGGTCCCGTTGAAACGCAGAGCGATGGGCGGAATGGCCTTCGTCAACGAGGCGTCCACGGGTTTGCGCTGGATCGGATGCGTATTTCGCTAACATGGTTGTGTTGCCTTATGCCTTGATGCTGTCTTATGCGCAGCCTATATTTGACAAAACCTTACACCATAGAATTGAGTGTTAAAAGATGGACTTATCCCTTCCCCCAAAGGTCACAGACCGCGCCTTTGCGCAGTTGGCCGAGATAAATGGCGCCACAGATGGCGCCCAGTGTTTGCGTGTAGCCGTCGAAGGCGGTGGCTGTTCTGGCTTTCAGTATGAAATCAAGCTGGAAGACGATGTGGCCGAAGACGATCTCGTGCTGGAAAAAGATGGGCAAAAAGTTCTGGTGGACAGCGTGTCCCTGCCCTTTCTGACCAATGCGGTGATTGACTATACCCAAGAGCTGATTGGGGCGCGTTTTGTGATTGAAAACCCGAATGCCACGAGTTCTTGTGGATGTGGAACATCGTTTAGCATGTGATTTGCGATGGTTGTCCTGTGGCAGCGGGGTTTCTTTGGATATTTGGACCAAAAAGAGGTTCTTAGGGGGCTGTTAACCTGTTAGGCATTTTCTGCGGTTGCGCGGGTTGGGTTAGCGGCTTACCAAGAGTTCATGAAAATCGCATCGTTCAATATCAACGGGATCAAAGCCCGATTGCCCGCCCTTTTACAGTGGCTCCAAGAGAGCAAACCTGATGTGGCTTTGCTGCAAGAGATCAAATCTGTGGATGAGAATTTCCCGCGTGAGCCGATTGAGGATTTGGGCTACCGCGTTGAAACCCATGGGCAAAAATCGTTTAACGGTGTGGCTATCCTGTCAAAATTGCCGCTCGAAGACATATCCCGTGGATTGCCAGGCGATGATGAAGACGAACAGGCGCGTTGGATTGAAGCCACTGTGATTGGGGATACACAGGCCGTGCGGGTGTGCGGGTTGTATTTGCCAAATGGCAATCCTGTTCCCGGGCCGAAATATGATTACAAGCTGGCGTGGATGGAACGATTACATGCCCGCGCAGTGGCGTTAATGGCGGCAGAGGAGCCTGCTTTGATGGCGGGGGATTACAATGTGATCCCGCAAGCCGAAGATTGCTGGGATGTGAAGCCGTGGTTGGATGATGCATTGTTTTTGCCAGAAAGTCGGCGGGCGTTTGAACGGGTGAAGGCGCTTGGGTTTACCGAGGCGTTTCGCGCGCGCAATCAAGCGCCCATGAACTATACGTTTTGGGACTATCAGGCGGGGGCTTGGAACAAAAACAACGGCATTCGGATCGATCACTTTTTGTTGACCCCGCAATGCGCGGATTTGCTGGTGGATTGCCAGATTGATCGGGATACGCGCGGGCGTGAGAAGCCGAGCGACCACGTGCCAATTTGGGTAGAATTGGACGCCTGAACACTTTGATTCTTTGAATTTTTTTTGTTGTTTACGACCTGAAAACAATTTCCTGCAAATTCTATTATTGTCTTAGGAAATTGTGACATTTGCTACTTTTACGAATGTATAGGCGTAGTAAACACCGTAAGCGTTTATTGACAGGACTTTTGGTGATCTGATAATTTTTGCAGAAGTTTTATAGAATTTGAAACAAAATCTCAGGGGGACCTGTTTTAAAGACATTCCAGTTTTCGAGTCTTTCGTAAGTTTTACTTTGAACGGACGGCAGACAGCTTCAAAATCTAAGACAGGCTGAACACATACTGACCCGTTTGGGGCAGATGATTTGAATACACCGAATTAAATACAAACAACCATATCCATAGGGAACAGATCATGAGTACAACATACATCGGAACAGATACCGTCCTTGCGGGTATCGGCCATACTTGGGCAGCTGCGTCCGAACATCTTGTCGTTGGGACAGGCGTTAGCCTTGTCAGTACTAGCAATTCTGCATTTGGTGACATGGATCTCGACTTTCTATCTGTCACCATCCTTGGAACCGTCGTATCGCACAATAAAATTGCAACAGGAGGGGACCATGGTACCATCCACATCGCCAGTGGTGGGACATTCATTTCCACGGACAATGGTTATAGTTCCTACGCTTTTGGGGACCTATCATCGACCAATACGGGAACCACATTTATCGTTGATGGAACCCTGAACGCGATTAAAACAAACGGCATCATCGGGGCTGGCGATACTGACATTGTCGTCACCGGCGAAGTCAATGCCGGCGCCAACGGAGTGTTTATGGGGTTGTTTGGCAGAGTGGGCGACACGCTGATCAATTCGGGCTCAATCACTGGTGGTTTGCGAGATGTGCGCGATGAGACGACCGGTGAAGATCGATTTTCTGCAGGCGTGTTTGTCGAAGGGGATGATACGCGGATTAAAAACCTCGAAGGAGGCGTGATCATTTCCTTCGCGCCAGATGGCGACGAAGTCGATGGTGCTGCAGGCATTGAATACCATGACGGCATTGGTGATGCGACGTTGCGCAACTATGGCCAAATCACCGCGGTTAATGGCTACGGCATCGATATGTTTCAGGTCACAAGCGACGAAGAAACATCCTTGATGAACTTTGGTGTTATCGAGGGGCAGCTTGGGTCATTGCGCGGCAGTGCGCAGACGGATGAGTTCCACAATCGTG
>CAYWIR010000240.1:0-4674 GCA_964458375.1 uncultured Neptunicoccus sp. | reverse complement strand
CAAATTCCACCTGTGGCGGCAACGCAGCCCCCGTTTCAGGCAACGCACCCAGCAGCGCATCCAACATCGGGCCCAATTCGGCTGCTGTGACATCTCCGACGACAGAAACAACCAAGTGATCCTTGGACATCCCCGCCTTATGGGCCGCTACCATATCCGCTTGTGTCAACGCCTTGACCGTTTCCAGCGTCCCATCCCCAGATCGGGAATAAGGATGCCCTGCAAAGGCAATTTCATTCATTTTGGCGTTTGCGATTGCCTGCGGGTCCCGCAAATCGCTTTCAATACCGGATACAACCTGCCGCCGCACCCGTTCAAACGCCGCTTCATTGAATGCAGGTTCAACAATCGCTTTGCGCAACAACGCCAGCGCCTCATCTGCGTTTGATTTCAAAACCTGTGCGGAAATACGAATACTGTCTTGGCTTGCGCTAAACCCGAAATTCGCGGCCAAGCCTTCAGCGGCACGCCGAAACGCCGCCGCATCCATATCGCCCGTGCCTTCTTCCAGCAATCCAATCATCAGATTGGTCGCGCCGTCTTTGCCCTCGGCGTCAAGCGCGGTGCCCCCCTTAAACGCCACCTGAAGCGCGATGAACGGGATAGCAGGCTCATTCACCAACCACGCCTTTATGCCACCCTCGCTTGTGACTTCTTCGATTTTGATCTGCGCGGACACGGGCAAGGCCGCAAACAACGCAACACAAACAACTGCGAATAAACGGATCATTGGGCAACCTCCCCAGCAGGTGGCAGCATCAAACCCGTCACCGATTGTTCTAACACCAAAACCTTACGTGCAGCGGCCATGATCTCTTCCTCTGTCACGTCTTGCAGCACCTGTGACCATGTTTGCACATCCTCTACCGTCAACCCTGCAGTCAGCGCCGTTCCATAGGTCCGCGCCACGCTGGCTTGATCGTCCAGTTCATAAATATCCTCAGCGGCGATTTGGACTTTCAAACGGGCCAGATGGTCTGCATCGACCCCTTCTTCCAAAAACTCTGCCAAAACCTGATCCACTGCATCCTGCAAATCATCAAGCGTCACACCAGGGCGCGGCATCGCATACAGCCCAAAGGTTTCAGGATCGTAAGACACTGAATCATACCACGCGCTGGTATACACCGCGATCTTTTGGTCGAGCTGCAACTTTTGCCCCATCACAGACGACAGACCAGACCCACCCAACAATTGCGCAAACATCGCTAAAGCAGCCGCCTCTTTCTGATTGCCAGACTGCCGCTTTGGCGCTTGATAGCTGCGGATCATATAAGGCTGCGTTTGCCGCGGGTCTTGGAACGTAATGGTCACAGGCGACAAATGCGGCGGTTCTAACGGGCGGATACGCGGCGGAATGTCATTTGAAGGCTTCAACGGCCCAAAATGCTCTTCCGCCAGTTTCTTAACCTCGTCAGGGTACACATCCCCAGCAATCACCAAAATTGCATTGTTCGGCGCATAATAGGTTTTGTAAAAATCCAGAGCCGCTTCGCGGTTCAACGCTTCGATCTCGTGCTTCCAGCCGATCACTGGGTTGCGATAGGGATGGTTCATAAACATCATCGCGCGGCGCTGTTCTTGGAATTGGCTGTTGGGATCGCTGTCCACACGGGTACGGCGCTCTTCAATCACCACATTGCGCTCTGTGATCGTGTCTTCCTCGGTCAGAACCAGATTGCGCATCCGATCCGCTTCCAGCTGCATCATCAAAGGCAATCGATCTGCTGCAACACGCTGAAAATACCCCGTGTAATCATAAGACGTAAACGCATTGTCCACACCGCCATTTGCTTTGACGATCTTGCTAAACTCACCGGGCTTCAGGGTTTTCGTGCCCTTAAACAGCAAATGCTCCAGATAATGGGCCACACCTGTGTACCCCGTAGGTTCATCCGCCGACCCAACTTTGTACCAGACCATATTGGTCACAACAGGTGCGCGATGATCTTCGATCACAACCCCTTGCAACCCGTTGTCCAATTCAAAGGTGGTAACCTTACCCGTTTCAGCAAGAACAGTTTGCGTCGAAAAAATCAGCGCAAAACAAAGACTAACAGCCCGCAATAGCATGGGACCTCCAATTACATTATTCGATAATAGGACAGTAGACTGTTGCGCGGCACATTCAACGCCACCCAACATAAATGTGAGCCAGATTTCAGCTTAACGCGAGTCTTCGGGGGAAACTGTCGGCGTTTTTACGCCAGCCCGACGCAGACGTTCATTTGTGCGACGCGCTTCCAGTGTCTGATCTTGATACGTCTTAAGGTAGGTATTCACCTTAAACCAACGTTCCAACAGCTTTGGCCCATTGTTGTCGCGGAACTCTTTGTCTTCTTCCGCAAGCACTGTGCGAATGTTCGCAGCCGTACCATTGCGCTCTGCTGCGGCCAACAATGCCCCTTCGCCAGCGCCCACGCGGGTGCTGTCCAAACGGGAAGATTGCCCGCCCAGCGCGGCTACAGCATCATGTTCTGGGCGTTGATCCGTACGATTGCGTGCGCCAGGTGTTGGCTCAGGCAAAGCCGCCAAATCGTCAGGCAATTCCAACGGCAGCGTCGGAACGATCCCAAACTCATCAGGTCCATTCTGTGAATTGTCATCGCCAGCAAAAAAACGGCCAACACCCTGCGAGGTATCGCACCCCGCCACAGCGAAAACCAACGTTACAGTCGCTACAATTTTCAGTCCCGCAATTTTCATTGCTTATGCCCTCAACCTGCTTTGGGATAGTGTTTACCGAAGTTTTTCAGCGCCGTCACGCTTTTCTGTGCAGCTTTTCTGAAAACAGCACCAAACCAAACGCACCAACAAAGATCGCAATATCCGCCACATTGAACGAATACGGATTGCGCCAGCCACAACAGGACATGTTCAAAAAGTCGGCAACAGCCCCATACACCACACGATCCACCGTGTTTCCAAGCGCACCGCCGACGATGCACCCCACGAGGAATGCACCGAACCAACTGGTGAACGTACGGCCCCACCACAACACCCAAATGGAAATCAGGATCGATACAGCCACCAATATCCAGCGCAGGTCATAATCCCCAAACATGCCAAAATTGATGCCCTCATTCCACGCCATGCGGAAATTCACGAAGGGTGGCAACACATCAATGGCCAGCTTCATCTTCAGATCCCAGTATTCCACCACGATAAACTTCGTGATCTGGTCAAACACAAAAATCCCAAGACTCATTGCCAAAATGCGCTTCATCGTATCGTTTCCCCTAGTGTCGGAAATGCCGCATCCCAGTGAACACCATTGCCAAACCAGCTTCATCAGCCGCCTTAATAACATCTTCATCTCGCATGGAACCACCCGGTTGAATAACCGCCGTCGCACCCGCTTCTGCTGCGGTCAGCAATCCATCCGAAAACGGGAAGAACGCATCAGACGCAACAACTGATCCTTGCGTCAGCGGCGTATCTAGCCCCAACACATCTGCCATATCCTGTGCCTTGCGCGCGGCTATTCGTGTACTGTCCACGCGGCTCATTTGCCCCGCGCCTACGCCAACAGTCGCGCCATCTTTCACATAAACAATCGCGTTCGATTTTACGTGTTTGGCAATTTTCCACGCCACCAACAGATCGGCCATTTCCTGCGCACTTGGCTGGCGTTTGGTGACAACCTTCAAATCAGAAGGGTCCACAAACCCATTGTCGCGGTCCTGAATAAGATATCCGCCTGATACCTGCTTCCAAACCTGCCCCGCACTGCGCACATCAGGCAAACCACCTGTGGTCAGCAAACGCAGGTTCTTTTTCCCCGCGAAAACCGCCTTCGCTTCGTCTGTCACATCAGGAGCAATCACAACTTCGGTGAAAATCTCAACAATCTGCTCTGCCGTTGCACCATCCAGCGTCTGGTTCAGCGCAATAATCCCACCAAAGGCCGATGTACGGTCACAATCGAATGCCGCTTGATAGGCTTCTGCCAAAGTTGCACCCGCTGCAACGCCGCACGGGTTTGCATGTTTGATAATTGCGCAAGCTGGGCCATTTGCAGGATCAAACTCCGCCACCAATTCAAACGCCGCATCCGTGTCATTGATGTTGTTGTAAGACAGCGCCTTGCCTTGATGCTGCTCTGCCGTTGCAACGCCAAACCGCGTGTCGCCATTTGAATAAAAACTCGCGCCTTGATGCGGGTTTTCACCGTATCGCATTTCTTGCACAAACGTTCCCGCAATCGCCTTGCGCCGTGGTGCTTCTGTCCCAATCGCGCCAGCCATCCATGTGGACACCGCCGCATCATAGGCCCCAGTGCGGGCATAGGCGGCCTGTGCCAAACCCTGACGGAAGCCCAATGTGGTTTTCCCATCATTGGCATCCAACTCGGCCAACAACCCGTCGTAATCCTCGACATCCACAACCACAGAAACAAACCCATGGTTCTTTGCTGCAGCTCGGATCATTGCAGGGCCACCGATATCAATATTCTCAATGCAGGTGTCGTAATCCGCACCCGCCGCAACAGTGGCTTCAAACGGATAAAGGTTCACAACCAACAGGTCGATATTCCCGATCCCATGCTCGTCCATCGCCGCCACATGATCCGCATTGTCCCGCAACGCCAGCAAGCCACCATGCACCATCGGATGCAAGGTCTTCACACGACCATCCATCATCTCTGGGAAATTGGTGATCTCGGACACGTCC
>CAYWIR010000239.1:0-4678 GCA_964458375.1 uncultured Neptunicoccus sp. | reverse complement strand
GAAAAACAGAGTGTCGCCGTTCTATCAACAAACTTGTTTCAAATTAGAAACAAATTTTGGTCACGTTTCAGGGTATAAATGCACAACAGCAGAAGGTTCATTGTACGAGCTGGATGCAGTTTAACAAAGTAAGTGAGTATGGTTATGGTTGTCGCAAGCATCTTTGCATCGGGTATCGCAATTGGGTTTTTAGTGGGTTTTGTCAGCTTTACGTTGATCTACACCTTCCTCGCCTAACAGGTACACAATCCCCAAAAATCCAAAGTTGAGTCAGCTTCTTGAATAAAGCCGCAGTCAAATGCGGCTTTTTCTGCTTTTTGGGGCATCGTCAATCGCCCATGGCACAATGCAAAAGACCCCAGCCCGATAAGGAGCCAAGGTCTTTGAATTAGGGTTGTGTTTGTATGCTAGGCGAAATCTACGAAACCGCGCGCCGCAGGGCCGTAGCCTTCGGACCGTCCATTCAGTGATGGTAGGGCTTCGCGTAAGGCGGCTTGGTTTTTCTTGCTCAGGCCAGCGATGCCGCTTTCGTCAGGCATAAAGCTCTCACTGGCTGCGGCTTCGCAATAGATGACTTCGTGTTGATCTGTCACGATTTGGAAGAATTCGACCTCACCACTGACTGAGCGAAGGATCGTTTCGTTGTTGACCAGATTACGGGCAGGGACCAGCACTTCTTTTACACCATAAAGCATCATGGCTTCCGCACCTTTGACGACAACTCTATGATCAGCACTGACGATGAGGTCACGGGAATTTTTCAACGCGCCTTTGCGAAACAGGACCGGAGCATTTTGTTTGGTTACGGATACCGTTTCCGAACCGATCCATCGCACGGGCTGCATGCTGCGGTCACGTGTGATAATGCGGTCCCCAATTTTGAGACGTTCCACCAAAACTTCGCCGCGTGCTGTCATAACGTGCGTGCCGCGGACAACACCGAGACTGCTTTGCGCTTTGTCAGAGGGGGAGGCACGATCTTTGAGCTGTTTGCTGCGTGTGGTTGGGATTGAGACCGACACAGTTTCGTAAACATGGTTCGATATCAACGGAACCTCTGACACCAAGTTGGAATAGAGGGCTGCGTGATCTGTCGAGATATCTTGACGGGCGGTGAACACTTCGTTGGTCGAAAGGTCGCGCAGTGTCCATGTTATCTGATTCACGGTTGTATGCTCCGATTGTTCAATCGCTTCGGTCCGGGCCGGTAAGAAATGGGCAAATCCGCCAGGTATGGTTGAAAAAGGCGCCATTCTTGGGGGGACAGGGTAGGTATATTGGGCCAATGACATCTTAACACACACATCGTTTACTAGCTAAGACACACGGCGATACCGCGTGACCCTGGGTTTGAACTGTGAAAGATTCTAAATGCTCAAATATGGCGCAAATGGGGCCAGATTCCGCCGTATTTTTGACCATGTACGTTTTAAGATGAATTTTCTGCAAATTTTACGGGATTTGTTCAAAAAGTTTGCCACAGTCGGCCTGTGTCAAAATCCTTTAAGGAAAGAGCTTACATTAGAGTGTTTTGGCTGTTGCATTTCCGTTGAGGCTTCGCTTACGGTGATTGACGAGGTAAAAAGGATCGAAAAGGTCCAAGACCAATTCATTGGGAGATACTGTTGGCTGCCACTTCGCAAGATGACGCGTTCGTTGTTTTTGATCGCGTTCAAAAGAGTTATGATGGTGAAGTCCTTGTTGTTAAGGACTTGAACCTTCAAATCGCCAAAGGCGAATTCCTTACAATGCTAGGGCCGTCAGGGTCTGGTAAGACAACTTGTCTTATGATGTTGGCTGGTTTTGAAACCGCTACAAGCGGGGATATCCTGCTTGGTGGCAATCCGATCAACAATATTCCGCCCCATAAGCGCGGAATTGGCATGGTGTTCCAAAACTATGCGCTGTTTCCGCACATGACGGTCGGTGAAAACCTGTCCTTCCCGCTAGAAGTGCGCAACATGGGCAAATCAGAGCGCGAGGATAAAGTGAAACGCGCCCTTGATATGGTTCAAATGGGTGATTTTGCTGGGCGGCGTCCTGCACAGTTGTCAGGTGGGCAGCAACAGCGGATCGCTTTGGCGCGGGCGCTTGTGTTCGATGCGGAGCTTGTCTTGATGGATGAGCCGCTTGGGGCGCTCGACAAACAGCTGCGCGAACATATGCAGTTTGAGATTAAGCACATTCACGAGAACCTTGGGATTACAGTTGTCTATGTGACGCATGACCAATCCGAAGCTTTGACGATGTCTGACCGTATTGCTGTCTTTAACGATGGCGTCATTCAGCAGTTGGCCCCGCCAGAAGATTTGTATGAACGTCCGGAGAATGCGTTTTGTGCGCAATTTATCGGCGAAAACAATACTTTGATGGGCACAGTTAAATCCATTGACGACAATGTGGCATCGATCACGTTGGATGATGGCGCCGAAGTGCGGGGTTTGACTGTGAACAACGGAGGCGTTGGCAGCCGCACTACGCTGTCGATCCGCCCAGAGCGGGTGTTTGTTGGGGGCCGCGAGGGGCTGGTGACAACGCAAGCTGAAGTTAAAGAGCTGATTTATCTCGGCGATCACATCCGTTGCCGCATGAGTGTGCATGGCAATGATGATTTCGTCGTGAAAGTCCCAAATGCGTCGGGTCATAAGCACCTTCAAGTGGGTGAAAAGACTGACATCAGTTGGGAAACAGAAGATTGCCGAGCGCTCGACGCGTAAGAGTTGAGGGTTTTTGGTTAAACTGCATGCTCGACCCGTGGGGGTGCAGGACAAGGGAGAAACGGGTTAAATCTAACTAGGAGAAGTTCACATGAACGTTAAAACATTACTGATGGGCGCTGCGGCGACTGCGATGTTTGCAGGCGTTGCGACAGCAAAAGACCTGACGGTTGTTTCTTGGGGCGGTGCTTACACCAAGTCGCAAGTAGAAGCATACCACAAGCCTTGGATGGCTAAGACTGGTAAAACAATTGTATCCGAAGACTACAACGGTGGTTTGGCCGAAGTGAAAGCGCAAGTGGAAGCTGGCAACGTCACTTGGGATTTGGTTGACGTAGAATTGTCTGACGCGGTTCGTGGTTGTGACGAAGGTCTGCTTGAGACAATCGACCCAGCTATCCTGCCAGCGGCTCCAGATGGAACAGCAGCGACAGACGACTTCCTGCCAGGTACATTGCATGAGTGTGCGGTTGCCAACATCGTTTGGTCCACAATTTTCGCTTACGACAAGTCTGAAATTGGTGACACAGCACCAACAACAATCGCTGATTTCTTTGACACAGCGAAGTTCCCTGGCAAGCGCGGCCTGCGTAAGTCTCCTAAAGCGAACCTGGAGCTGGCTCTGGCCGCTGATGGTGTAGCTGCGGCTGACATTTACGAAGTTCTCGGCACACCAGAAGGTGTTGATCGCGCATTCGCAAAGCTCGACACTATCAAAGGTGACGTTGTTTGGTGGGAAGCTGGCGCTCAGCCTCCACAATTGCTGGCAGACGGCGAAGTTGCGCTGACAACTGCGTATAACGGTCGTATCTTCAACGCGGTTGCGGCTGAAGGCCAAGACTTCGAAATCGTTTGGGATTCACAGATCTTTGACTTGGACCTTTGGGTGATCCCAAAAGGCGCGCCAAACAAAGAAGCTGCGATGGACTTCCTTGCATTCTCAACTGCGACAGAGCAGCTGGCAGCGCAAGCGTCCTACATCTCTTATGGTCCAGCACGTGCGTCTTCTGCACCGCTGGTTGGCTCTTTCCACAACAAGCCAGACTTGGCGATGGGTCCACAGATGCCAACAGCACCTGAGAACTTCAAAACTGCGATCCAGAACGATTTTGAATTCTGGGCTGACAACCAAGACGAGTTGAACGAGCGTTTCAACACATGGTTGGCAAACTAATCTGACTTCGGTCTGATATCGGATGGGGCCGTCTTGGCCCCATCCACACCACAGAGTTTTTTAAGAAGTGCCATGACAGACACCTCAGTTGATCACCAAGCAGGGCCGCTCACGGCTGCTGACGGGACCCCCCTTAAGAAAAAGTTGCGCCAAGCGTTGTTCCGCAGCCGCGTACGCGCGTTTGGGCTGGTCGTCCCACTGTTGATCCTGATCGTTATGGCGTTTTTGATCCCGATCGTCCTGTTCCTAAGCCGCGCCGTGTATAATGACACGTATGAGCGGTACATGCCCAATACGACGCCCGTTTTGGCGCAGTGGGATGGGAAATCTGAACCCACAGAGGACATGTATGCCGCATTGGTGGCTGATCTGGTGCAAGGGCGCAAAGACAAGACGATTGGCAAGGTTGCCACGCGGGTAAACCGTGAATTGTCTGGCACGCGCTCTTTGTTCACCTCCTCTGCTCGCAGTGCGGCAAAGATGGAAGCACCGTTCAAAGAGGCGTTGATCGCGAAGAAAAAGAAGTGGGGCAATATCGAAACATGGCAGGCCATGAAGATCGCTTCAAAGTCCTTTACGGGGGCGTATCTGGCCTCTGCCGTTGATCTGAAAGTTGAAGCGGATGGATCGATTTCGCGCAAAGACGAAGACCGACGGATCAATTTGCAGCTGTTTGGACGCACTCTACAAATCTCGGTAATCGTGACCATTATGGGCGTGATCCTTGGCTACCCAATCGCGTTTTTGCTGTCCACTTTATCGGTGCGCACGTCGAACCTGTTGTTGA
>CAYWIR010000238.1:0-4704 GCA_964458375.1 uncultured Neptunicoccus sp. | reverse complement strand
TTTGCGCCCGTTTCGCGCAACAGTGCCGCAATCTGGTCTGGATCAAGCGTTGGGTTGATCGGGGCCACGATGCCAGCGGTCATCCCCCCCATCATGGTGATCGCCGTTTCATGGGTTGTCGGCAAAAGATACGCCACCACATCCTTTGGCCCTACACCCAATGACCGGAACAGGTTTGCCGCTTGCGTGATGCGATCCTTCGTTTCATTCCAGGTCAATGTGATGTTTGGGTCCGTCGGGCCGCCCAGCAACTGAAAGCTGACCGCAGGTTTGTCACCAAACTTTTCTGCGGTTTGCTCAAGCTGTTGATACACTGTTTTGGCCGTCCAACGGTCCTCCACAGGCATTTCCGTTTCAACCGCGACGACAGACGCCAGATCACTGATGGCCATTGATTATTCCTCCCAGAACTGTGCTTCTCGCACCTTTATTTTCGGCCGACACCATGGGCGCAAAAAACGCCAAGGGCAAGTGTTACGCTGGGAAACCTAAGCAATTGAAAACCAGTTTCCTGCTCAAAAAACAAAAGCCCCACCAAACGGCAGGGCTTTCATCTATTTCAGCGGCCAAATTAGCGCGTTTCAACAGACCATCGAAACGCTTTTGGCGCGCGAATTACTTCGCTGGAATGCGCAGCACTTGACCTGGATAGATCTTGTCTGGGTGCGTCAGCATTGGTTTGTTCGCTTCAAAAATCTCATTGTAACGAGAGCCATTGCCCAACGTTGCAGAGGAAATCGCCCAAAGCGTGTCGCCTTTTTCAACTGTGTGGAACACAGGATCATCACCGCCAGCCGTGTCATCTACGGCTGCAACGCCTTCAACGTTACCAACGGCCAGAATGACTTTTTCTTTCATCTCTTGGCTCACAGCGGACCCACCCACGGACACTTTGTCTCCGTCGATTTCGATATCCAAACCTGTGGCATCCAAGCCCAAATCTTCGATTTCTTTAATCAATGCGTCTTTTGCTGGGGCTGCTTCTGCTGCGCCAAACAGGGATTTCCCTGCACCTTTAACAAAATTCCAAAGTCCCATAACTCTCTCCTGTATTTGGTCCCTAGGCTGGGTTCAGCCTCGGCTTACACTTGGGTATTGAGCCAATAAGTTCAAGACTAAAGCCAGAATTTCGTAAAATTGCTTAGTACAAACCACCAGAAGACAGCGAGCCGAATGTCGCTTTCTTGGGGATCACCTTTTTCTGGCCCGTGGACGTGGTCACCGTGGTATCTTGGCCACCGTCTGTGATCAGCTGAAGGTCTTCGCCCATGGCAAACCCACCATCAATGATACTCAGGCCATATTCTGGCTCTTCGCCCTCGCGGAACAATTCGGCCACAACATGATCGCCTGTCGCATCGTCTGGCAAACGTGCGCCAGAAAAGCGGTCAAACTTGATGAAATAGGTATTTGGCGGCACTGCAAATTTGCTCGACCCGTATTCCTTAATCGCCTTTTTCATGAAGGTGTTGAACACAGGACCACACATCCCACCACCGGACGCACCACGCCCAAGCGATTGCGGGCGATCATACCCCATATAACAACCCGCTACGATGTTCGGCGTAAAGCCAACGAACCACACATCTTTGGCGTCGTTGGTTGTGCCCGTCTTACCCGCAACAGGAACACCCAGTTTGACACTGCCACTGGCCGTGCCACGTTCCACAACGCCGCGCATCATGGACGTCAACTGATAGGCTGTGACGGCATCCATCACCCGCTCGCGGTTTGATATGATGCGCGGGGAAATCCCCTCTTCCAAAGACGCAAGACGACACCCCTCACACTGGCGTTGGTCATGGCGGTAAATCGTCTTGCCCCAGCGGTCTTGCACGCGGTCCACCAAAGTTGGCTCCACACGCTCCCCGCCGTTGGCGAACATCGCATAGGCGGCAACCATTTTAAACAATGTGGTTTCCTGCGCCCCGAGCGAGTTCGCAAGCACTTGGTTCATGTCATCATAAACGCCAAACCGTTCCGCATAGTCCGCCACAACGTTCATGCCCACGTCTTGGGCCAAACGAATGGTCATCAGGTTCCGCGACCGTTCAATCCCTGTGCGCAGTGGCGCTGGACCATAAAACTTGTTCGATGCGTTTTTGGGGCGCCACAACCCTTGTGGCGTTTGCACTTCGATCGGGGCATCCACAACGATGGTTGATGGGTAATACCCACTGTCGAGCGCCGAGGCATACACAAACGGCTTAAAACTTGATCCTGGCTGGCGTGCAGCCTGCGTGGCGCGATTAAACACCGAATGCTGATAGCTAAAGCCACCTTGCATTGCCAAAACACGGCCCGTGTTTGTGTCCATCGCCATGAACCCACCTTGAATGCGGGGAATTTGGCGCAGCGACCAGCGCACAAAGGACCCATCCGCATCGCTTGTGACCGCGCGAATATGAATGACATCGCCCTCGGCCAACAAATCGCTGGGCTGACGCGCCTTTTTGCCTGCCCGCCCATTTTCTTGCAGCGGACGCCAGCGGCCCAAATCCTTCATGCTCAGGAAATGCCCATCCGCATCCTCTGGCTCACCCTCAATACCAATCCGTGCCGATTTGTCGGACAGCGCCAAAACCACAGCAGGCTTCCAACGATCAATATCACGCGACATTTTGGTCTTGCCCAAAGCCTCACGCCATTTTTCTTCATCGTTCAACAAAGCAACGTCAACTTTGGCCTTCGTCCCGCGGTAAACACCCAGATTGCGATCATATTTTTCCAGACCAAAGCGCAGCGCTTTCGCGGCTTCATTCTGCAAAACAGGGTCCATGGTGGCACGGATCGTCAGACCCCCACCAAAGAATTCCTCTTCCCCGAAATCACCCGAAAGCTGACGGCGAATTTCATCTGTAAAGTAATCGCGTGGCGGACGTTCTGACCGCGTCGAAGCAAAATCACCTGATTGCACAGTGCGCAGCGTCCCCGCCTTGGCCAATTCATAGGATGCCTGATCAATGTACTCGTTCTCATACATCTCTTTCAGAACAAAGTTTCGACGGTTCATCGCCCGTTCAATCTGGCGTACAGGATGATATTGGCTCGGCGCTTTGGGCAATGACGCCAAATAGGCCGCCTCAGCCACCGACAACTCTTCAAGGTTCTTACCAAAATAAGTGTCAGCCGCCGCCGTCACACCATAAGAGTTTTGCCCCAGAAAAATCTCGTTCAAATACAGCTCAAGAATTTCATCCTTGGTCAGCGTAGTTTCCAAACGGCTCGCCAAAATGATCTCTTTGATTTTGCGTTCAAACGACCGCGATCCATCCAGCAAAAAGTTCTTCATAACCTGCTGCGTAATGGTCGATGCCCCGCGCAGACGTCCGCCCCGCGCCGCATCAAGCCCAGCTGACACGATCCCCAAAAGATCATAGCCTTTGTGCTCGTAGAAATTTTTGTCCTCCGCAGACACAAACGCTTGCTTCACAGTGTCAGGGATTTCATCAGCAGGCGTAAACATGCGCCGCTCTTGCGCAAATTCGTCCATCACCTGCCCTTTGATCGAATACACACGGCTGATCGTGGCAGGTTCGTAATTCGCTAAGGCTTGGTGATCAGGCAAATCACGCCCGTACATCCAAAACACAGCGCCAAGGATCATCACCACAAACACGGCACCAATCGTCGCCGCGCTAAAGAAGAAACCAAAAATGTTTAAAATGAACCGCAGCACAGCGAATCCTTAAGCCTGTTTCCTCATTTTACCCCCCAGCAAATGCGGGGTCAAAGTAGGGTTTTCTTCGATTTGGCGCAAAGCCGCGCAAATCCATACAAATCTACGTGTGTAACGGTCTACCTAAGGATTTTCTTAGACAATTAAAGGCCTTTAACGCCATCAAGTTAACTCTAAATACCTTTTCGCGGCTACTTACGCAACAAACGCGCCTGCGCGGCGTCTTCTACTGTCCAATTGTCCATCGCATCAATCACGCCCAATACCACCTTGTCCCGCCAGCTTTTTGTCAGCAGATTGTTCAAATCTGACTTGTTGGACATGAACCCCAATTCAATCAAAACCGAAGGGATATCAGGGGCTTTCAGCACCGCAAATCCCGCACTTAGATGGGGGCGCTTACGAATACGCCCCACCGATTGTGCGATGCCATTGACCAAAAACTCCGCCAACATATCGCTGCGCACATCTGTTTCCAGCCGCGCCATATCCATCAAAACACCCGCGATTTGATCATCCTGTTCGGCCAAATCCACCCCTGCCAACAGATCATCGCGATCATGGCCTGCCGCCAATTCTGCGGCCATCGCGGACGATGCCTTGTTGGACAGCGTATAAACCGTGGTGCCTGTCGCCGATCCCTCTGACAAGGCATCCGCATGGATGGACAGAAACACATCCGCCCCCATATCCCGCGCCCGCGTAATCCGCTGTGGCAACGACAAAAACACATCATCCGTGCGCGTTAACATGGCCCGATACCGCCCCGTGCGGATCAACGCCTCTTGCAGCTCTCGCGAAAATTGCATCACCAAGTCTTTTTCAACAAACCCATCCCGCTGCGCACCGCCGTCAACACCGCCATGGCCGGGATCAATCACCACAACAACGGGTCGATCCCCAAGCTGCCGTTCTTTAGGTGTCCCGACTTTTGTGGATTTCGGCAACGCCCACCCATCTTCTTCTCGCACCTTACTCGACAAAGCGAACGCCTCAGCACTGGCCGCTGTCATCTCAACCCTTAA
>CAYWIR010000237.1:0-4744 GCA_964458375.1 uncultured Neptunicoccus sp. | reverse complement strand
GCCCAATCCCTCGGCCTCCACGCCCCGCTGTACGAACCCAAGGCTGCATAGGGCCACGTTCCCCTGCTTCTTCTCTGCAAAACCTCAAATCGGACTCATACACATGACCACCTGCTCAGCGAACACACCCGAACTCTCCACCGCAGATATCGCCAGCCTGCGCGCGGCCCTGCACCCAGATTGGAACACCTCCGCGGATGGAAAGTCCATCTCACGCCGCTTCACGTTCAAGGGTTTCGCCAAAGCCACCTACACCGCGAATGCTGCTGCATTCCTGTCCGATCAAACGGGCCACCACGCGGATATCGCATTCGGCTGGGGCTATTGCACCATCACTTACACAACCCACGAAGCAGACCGCCTGTCCGAAGTGGATTTCATCTCTGCCGCCAAACTTGACGCCATGCTCTCCTAGAACCGTGACACCCGCTTTGGGGTAATGCGCAGAACATGTTTCGCCAGCTTGTGCTTTTTCATAAAGGCCGCAATGGACCCAAAGGTCGCCGTTCGGATCTGATCGCCGTGATCTCGCGTGCTCAACGCCTGACTGAGCACAGGGGCCCAAGCCCGTTTTTGTGCGCTCACCTCAATCACAGAGGGCGTGAAATGCGCCGCCATATTAGCCTTGATCTGCGCCTTGTCCCGCGTCCCATAAAGCGCTGACATCATCACATCCATCAGATGTTCCGTGCAATTTTGAAACTGCGCCGTGTTTGGATTGGACAACACAGAATACCGCCGATTGTGCAGCGCCTTAAACGCTGGACTGGCAATCACCGCCAACAACTTCTTTTGCAACCGCGTGTCAGGCACAATCACACCAGCATCCAAACGCTGCGCCCCTGCAAAGAAATCCGCTGGCCCGTCCTGCATCAAATAACTGCGCGAAGACCGCTCTGCATCCTGATAGAGGTTATACGCCCGATACCCCGTCCCTTTCGTTCCATCGGCCAGCGTAATTTCGGAAAACACCCAGAACGCCACATGGGTATAGGTAATTCCCTTGGGCATATCACGGGGATCACGCCCCATGCGCGAAACAATCGCCACATGCGCACCCTTATCCGCCAGTACCTTTTGCACCCGATCCGAAAAGGACGCCACTTGCCCTTTTGGCAAAATGGCATTGGTCGCCGCCGTACTGCCCGCCTGCGCGCTGGGCGCAGCCAAACAAACCACAGACAGCGCCATTACTGAGAAAAACTGTTTTATCATGGCTTAATCCAACTGCGGCGCAGCGTTCGCCCGCACCACACGTTTGGTTTTTTGACGCGGCGCAGTTTGATCCAAAACAGCACCCCCTGCCTGAACCGCGCTGGCCCCCGCTGATTCCAACGCAGCACCCGTGATTTGAACAGCTCCACCACTGACGACGAGCGGAACAGCAATAACCGTGGCAATCGTCTCAACCGCTGCAACCGAAGCATGGCTCCCTGCCCGCGCGGAATGATTAACGGCTTGCCCCGAATGGCGTAAAGAATCCGCCAATACAAACGATGGTGCGGTTGAAACAGCCAGCAACCCAGCCAGCGCAAGTGATGAACGGTGAAGTGTCAAAACGGTATCTCCTAAATGAACTATGTTCACGCAAATATATGAACCACGTTCATTAAGTCAACACAATTTTTGAACACCGTTCAAAATATGCGCCTCTTGCCAACCTCCCCTACCCCCACTAAACCTACCCTCACCTCGGGGGGGCCACACCTACGGTCTGAGATACGCAAATGCGTGACCCGTCGAACCTGAACCGGATCATACCGGCGGAGGGAAGGTCTGGACCATATCCAACACCTGCCACCCGTCTGTAGCAACAAATGGATATGACTATGAAAAACCTCATCCTCGCTGCGGGCCTGACACTTGCCACTTCAATGGCAACAGCACAGGACAAACCCGTTCTTACCGTTTACACCTACGACAGCTTCGTGACCGATTGGGGCCCTGGCCCCGCCGTAGAAAAAGCCTTCGAAGCCACCTGCAACTGTGATCTGCAATTGGTGGCAGCAGGCGACGGCGCATCTTTGCTCTCGCGCGTCCAACTTGAAGGCGCACGCACAGACGCAGATATCGTGCTCGGCATTGATACAAACCTCACGGCTCGCGCACGCGCAACAGGGTTGTTCGCAGAACTAAACCCAAAACCAACAGGGCTTGATGTGCCTGTTGATTGGACAGACACAACCTTCGCACCATACGACTGGGGCTACTTTGCCTTTGTCTACGACAACACCAAACTGAAAAACGTCCCTGGCAGCTTTAAAGAACTGATCGAAGCCGACGAAAATCTGAAAATCGTGATCCAAGACCCCCGGTCTTCCACACCAGGTCTCGGCTTGCTGATGTGGGTCAAAGCAGCCTACCCGAACAAAGCAGATGAAATCTGGTCCGCCTTGGCGCCTCGCATTTTGACCGTGACAAAAGGCTGGTCCGAAGCCTACGGCATGTTCCTTGAAGGCGAAGCGGACATGGTTCTGTCTTACACAACCTCCCCCGCCTATCACCTGATCGCCGAAGAAGACGCGACAAAATCAGCAGCATCCTTCGCCGAAGGCCACTACATGCAGATCGAGGTCGCAGGCAAACTCAAATCCTCCGATCAGCCAGACCTTGCTGACGCCTTCTTGGCCTTCATGACGTCCGATGGATTTCAGTCAATCATCCCCACAACAAACTGGATGTACCCTGCAAAATTCCCTCAGGACGGCTTGCCCGCAGGCTTTGAAACGCTGATCACACCCGTCGACAGCTTGATCGTTTCCGACGAAGACGCCGAAAAAATCCGCGACGAAGCACTCGCAGAATGGCTCACGGCGCTCAGCAAGTAAGCTCAATCACGGCTGTCCCCGTAAAAATCGCAGGGGCAGCCACTTTCCGCCAACGCGGCGCGATCCCCCTCAACATCTGCTTCCTCATCTGACAGAAGGGCGCAATGGCACACCACCAAAACCCAACCACACCGTTTAAGGTGATCACAGGCGGCGCAGCTTTGGTGCTGTTGTTGATCCTGACGTTGGGCACAGTCATCGCAGTGGGCACCGCCACCACCTTCAAACATGGCCTCAACCCTTCGGATTGGGCCGCGATCCGTTTCACATTGACCCAAGCCATCACATCGGCTGCGCTGTCTGTGATCATCGCTATCCCAACCGCCCGCGCCCTCGCCCGCCGACAATTCTTTGGGCGGCGGATCATGGTGTCCTTGCTTGGCGCGCCGTTTATCCTGCCTGCAATCGTCGCCGTGCTTGGCATCGTGTCCATCTGGGGGCGTTCGGGTCTAGTCTCGGATGGTCTAACTGCGCTGGGCGCAGAACCTTTAAACATCTACGGCTTCACGGGTGTTGTCCTCGCCCATGTGTTCTTTAACCTCCCCCTTGCCACCCGTTTGATCCTGCAAGGATGGCTCGCGATCCCCTCCGAACACTTCCGCCTCGCGGCACAACTCGGCCTCTCAACATCCGAGGTAAATCGCCAGCTTGAACGCCCCATGCTGCGATCCACTGTGCCCAGCGCATTCCTTCTGATCTTCCTGTTGTGCATCACGTCCTTCGCCGTGGCTCTTGCGCTTGGCGGCGGCCCCAAAGCAACAACAGTAGAGCTGGCCATATACCAAGCCCTACGGTTCGACTTTGACCTGTCCAAAGCAGCAATCCTTGCGCTGATCCAGTTCTATCTCTGCACAGTCACAGCGCTAATAACGCTCCGCTTTGCACGCCCTACCGATTTCGCGCTTGGCCTCGATCTGCCTGCAAAACGTTGGGACGGCACAGAAAACCGCGCCCGTTACTTCGACACCGCGTTTCTAATTGGGGTCGCCTTCTTCCTCTTTGCCCCCTTGGTGTCCGTCATCCTGCGTGGCCTACCGCCCCTTATGTCACTGCCAACACAAGTCTGGCCTGCGCTCCTCAACTCTCTCAGCATTGCAATCCCCGCTGCTCTCATCGCCACAACGCTAGCCACCGCACTTGCGGCGCTGATCACCTCCCTGTCAAAACGCACAGCAACATTTGTGGAATCCATCGGCTTTCTCGCCCTTGCTGCCTCTCCCTTTGTGATCGGCACTGGGCTGTTCATTTTGATAAACCCGTACTTTGATCCTTTCGCGCTGGCCCTGCCCGTCACTGTCGCGGTCAACGCCACCATGTCACTGCCCTTCGCGCTGCGCATCATCTTGCCAGCCCTCATCCGTGCAGAACAGAACTATGGCCGCCTTGGCGCATCCCTCGGCATGACAGGATTCACACTCTTTCGCCTCGGCATCTGGCCCCGCATCAAACGAGCGCTTGGATTTGCTGCGGGCCTGTCTGCCGCCTTATCTATGGGGGACCTCGGCGTGATCGCGCTGTTCGCGCCGCCAGACTTTGCAACTCTCCCGCTCACCATGTATCGCCTTATGGGCGCGTACCAAATGGACGCCGCCGCTGGCACTGCCCTATTGCTCGTCGCTTCATCCCTCGCCCTCTTTTGGGCTTTTGACCGCGGAGGTCGCCTTGACCATCACATTCGATAATCTCGCGCTGTCCCAAGGGGATTTCACGCTCACAGCAGACCTGTCGATAGAAGAGGGCCAAAAGATCGCCCTCCTCGGCCCGTCAGGGGGCGGTAAATCCACGCTGCTATCCGCGCTTGCGGGGTTCAAATCTGTCGACTCGGGCCGCATCCTGTGGAACGGCACAGACATCACCGAACAACATCCCGCCAAACGCCCAATCACGCTGCTATTTCAAGACCACAACCTGTTCCC
>CAYWIR010000236.1:0-4760 GCA_964458375.1 uncultured Neptunicoccus sp. | reverse complement strand
AAATAACCATCATTCGTGAAACGAAATCTGCGCCTTAAGGTTCAGAACATCCGCCAATTTTGCGAACCTCTTTTCAACAATTTCACCCATCAATTCTCTTCGGGAATTGTGGATGTTCAGCGTGATCGTTTCAGGTTGCACATCAAACGACACATATTTTTCGAGGTCTTTTGCCCCGAACAAACCACCCACCCTAAGGGCAAGGCCAACCGCCTTTGCCAAGATAAAATGCTCTTCCTCGACAAGCATCGAGAGCGATTTAACAAGGTGTTTGACCTCTTTGACCTTGTAGCGATGCATCAATGCAATGGACAAAAAGGCGCGTTCTGGGTGTGACAATCCCCCGAAATTCGCCCGTGCCGCTTGGTCAAAACACGTTTGCGCCCGAAATTCGGGATGCGATTGCCAAGCCACATCGTAAAGATGGCAGGCCGCCACGGTCAAACGTTGGATCGGATACGACATATCCTGTGCCAGCGGCCGTAAGAACCGTGCCATCTGCTGACCCATGTTGGGGAACCGCGCTTCGACCCCTTCCATGCGTTTCACGGCCAAGATCAACGGATCAAGGCCACGAGTTTCATCATCGAGCTGGTCGTAGACAACACCTTCTCTGAGACCATAAGCCGACGCAGTCACACGCGGCGGTTCAAAGATTTCAACCATGTCGCTCAACAGCCGTGAGACTGGAACAATCTGTTTCAAGCGGCTGTTTGAACGCCCCAGCAAATCAACAATCCCGTCTTCCCCAAGCCCTTCAATGGCTGTCACCGTATCGCGGATTTCTGTGGGGTTAAGTTCATATCCTTGGATCACCGACAAAGGATGCTGTGACAGTGCAATATCGACCTTGGTAAAGGCGCGAAATGCGCCGCCCACCAGAAACAACGGCTTGTGTTTAACGTTCAGTTTCTCACTGATTTGCCGCAGGTTTTCTTTTGCCCAAGACGGGTTATCACCCTGTTCCAAAAGCCGAAAAACACCCATTGTCGTTGTCTCTGTGGCAATGACTTGGCCGTTTTCAACCACGGCAAATTCCAATGAACTGCCCCCGATATCACAGACCACTCCACTGGCGGTCGGCCAGCCCAAAAAGACACCCTGAGCCGACAGCTTTGCTTCTGTGCGCCCTGCAATGACTTGAATCTCAATGCCTGTTTTTTGTTTTACCTCTTCGCAAAACGCAGGCCCATCCGCCGCGTCACGCACCGCGGCTGTCGCAACTGCTTGCAACGACGTTACACCATAGCTCCGCGCCAATGCCGCAAACCGTTCCATGGCCCGCAAGGCACGTGCGCGGCCTTCAACATGCAACACACCCGTTTCGGAAATGTCACGGCCTAACCCACACAAAACCTTTTCATTGAAAAAATACGCAGGCGAACGCGCAGCGCCATCGAACACAACCATGCGCACCGAATTGGACCCAACGTCAATCACGCCAACACGTTTCAACTCGGCGAATTTAGTCGTGATCTTCACCGTCACTCAGCCTTCTTCGTCACTGTGGGTCAGTTTTGGTACATCCTTGGCCCCAACCGAACCCCGACCCGACAAGGACGGGTTCTCCATAAAGAACCTATGACAGTTGAACCACGCCTCACCGTCCCCTTCCAAATCCCGCACGTATTCGCCGTCAGGCTGCAACACCCACGAATTCACCTGATCCGCCAAATTGGCGGCCATAACTTGGCTCATGATCTGCGCATGAACGGTCTTGTTGGTGATCGGCACCAGCGATTCCACCCGCCGCTTTAGGTTCCGCCCCATCCAATCCGCCGAAGACATAAACACCTTCGCCTTTTTACTAGGCAACCCATGACCATTACCAAAACACACAATACGGGAATGTTCCAAAAACCGCCCAACAATGGATTTCACGCGGATGTTTTCTGACAGCCCCTTGATCCCTGGTCGCAACCCGCAAATGCCCCGCACAACCAAATCAATCGTGACGCCAGCTTGGGATGCTCGATACAGCGCATCAATCACATCCCCATCAATCAGCGCATTCATCTTGGCCCAAATCATGCCGGGTTTACCATCGGCCACGGCATCCGCTTCTGCTTGGATCATCGCCAGCAAGTCCCGTTTCAGGTACAGCGGCGACACCGACAGTTTGTTCAAATCCTCTGGCTGCACATATCCAGAGATAAAGTTAAACACTTTGGTCGCATCTTGCCCCAACTCTGTGTCACAGGTGAAGAACGACAAATCCGTATAAAATTTCGCTGTGATTGGATGGTAGTTACCCGTCCCAAAATGGGTGTAAGTGACCAACCGATCCCCTTCGCGCCGCACCACAGTGGACAGTTTCGCGTGGGTTTTCAAATCCAAGAACCCATAAACAACATGGGCACCCGCGCGCTCCAATCGGCGGGATTGGCGGATGTTTGCGGCCTCATCAAACCGCGCTTTCAACTCCACCAGCGCCGTCACAGATTTCCCGTCTTCCGCCGCCTCACACAAGGCTTCTACAATCGGGCTTTCTTTTGATGTCCGATACAGCGTCTGTTTGATCGCCACCACGTCGGGGTCCCGTGCCGCTTGGCGCAGAAATTCCACAACGATGTCAAAGGTCTCATAGGGATGATGCAACAGCATATCTTTTTGGCGAATGGCCGCGAAAATATCTCCGTCAAAATCCTGCACCCGCTCGGGCACGCGGGGCTTAAACCGTTCCCACTGCAAATCCTTACGGCTTTCCAGTATAACAGCCTGCAAATCGGACACGCCAAGCAAACCGTCTACTTCAATCACGTCGTTTTGCGTCATCCCCAAAGAACTTAGGATGATCGACGTCAGCGCAGTTGGTGCATCTTTGGACAAGGTCATGCGGATCACTTCGCCCCGCCGCCGCCGCTTCAACGCGGTTTCAAACTCCCGCACCAAATCTTCGGCTTCGTCTTCCAGTTCCAAGTCACTGTCGCGCAGCAATCGGAACAAACAATGGCCTTCAACCGCGTACCCAGGAAACAGCTCTGCCAGAAATTCCAACAGAACCTCTTCCAACATGATCAACCGCTGCGTTCCCGCCTTCCCATCTGGCAATGGCACAAACCGCTGTACCTGTGCTGGGATCGGCAGCAAGGAATGCAAAACCCGCTTGTCTTTGCGTCGCTTCAACTGCAACGCCAACGTCAGACCCGTGTTCGGAATAAACGGAAACGGATGCGCAGGATCAATGGCAAGCGGCGTCAAGATTGGGAAAATCTGCTCCACAAAAACCTGTTTCAGATAGACACGATCATCCTCTGACAGGTCTTCAGGGCTAACAATATCAATGCCCACCTTTTTGATTTCGCGGGTCAGCTCATTCCAAACAACTTGCTGTGTCTGCATCAAGGCACGCGCATCTATGTCAATGGCGTCCAACTGCTCTTGGGGCGATTTCCCATCCAAAGCAGCGCGGTGAATATTGTTGTTTACCATCTCACGCAGGCCCGCAACACGCACGGTATAAAACTCATCCAAATTGGTGCCCGAAATGGACAGCATTTTCACCCGCTCCAGCAACGGAAGACGCGGGTTTTGTGCTTCTTCAAGGACACGCGTGTTAAACTTCAGCCAGCTGATCTCGCGGTTAAAAAATCGCTCTGGGCTGGTGATGTCCAAATCTGCCACGTCCACGGCATCAGGCGCAGAATGCTGCAAGAAATCAGGCTGCACAGCAGGCACGTGGTCTACACCGTCTTTCATTCCAAATCCTCCATCTTTGCCAAAACGTCACGGACCATGGATTGTCCTACGGGCTTTTTGCGCTGCAACGACAGTTGATCCAATTGCGCCATCAGCAAACCTATCCCCGCAAACGATCGCTCTGCACGGCGTAGGATGTAATCCACAACGCCGGGTTCCACCTGTAACTGGCGATCCGCGCATTGCTTTAACAAGACCGCTGCCAACAATGTATCATCAGGCGCTCCCAATTGCACCAAGTTGCTGCCTTGAAGACGGCTTGCCAGATCAGGCAGCTTAATTCCCCAATCGCGTGGCACACCCTGTCCTGTCATCATCAACGGCATACCCCGCTGGGCCTGTATATTGTGCAAATGAAACAGTTTTTCTTCAGCGTCCCGTTGCCCACCAATGGCATGCACATTTTCAATACAGGCGGCGCCCGTAATCTGGTCGGCCTGCCATGCCCCCATGGCCTCATGCACATCAATACCCGTCATACCTGCCCAAATCTGGGACAAATGCGATTTACCCGCCCCCGCAGGCCCAACCAGAACCAACTTTCCAAGCGGCCAGTCGCGCCAGTTTTCAATCGCTTCCACCGCAGCCGCATTCGCCGAAGACACGAAAAAATCGTCACGTCCAAAGGCTGTGACAATCGGTAAGTCAAACACCAGTTGTTCAGCCATCAGCGTTTTGGTCCTGACCAGCAATCCCCGTGTACAAACGCCCACCTAAATACTGCGTCACACCAAACCGAAAGAACACACCCAGCATTGCGGCCACTGGCACAGCGATCAACATACCCGTGAACCCAAGGAAACTCCCAAACGCAGACAGGGCAAACATCAGCCAAACAGGATGCAGC
Source organism: uncultured Neptunicoccus sp. (assembly GCA_964458375.1). Lineage (GTDB taxonomy): Bacteria > Pseudomonadota > Alphaproteobacteria > Rhodobacterales > Rhodobacteraceae > Amylibacter. The sequence goes on along the minus strand of CAYWIR010000236.1, from coordinate 214 downwards.
CCCACAGACCGCCCCACCAACTTAGGCGTCAAGTAATTCCCTTCCAGCATCTGCCCGATGATAAAGATCACCAGCACAGCACCGATCCAAATCGGATCATCCCAAAATTGGAACAACGCCAGCCCGATGGACAGAACGCCCCCAATGATCGACCCCACATAAGGAATAAACGTCAACAAACCCGCGATCAGCCCGACAACAACACCAAATTGCA
>CAYWIR010000235.1:0-4767 GCA_964458375.1 uncultured Neptunicoccus sp. | reverse complement strand
TCGGTGCGGATTTCATCATAGAGTTCCATACTCGCCATATCAAACAGACCCTTTGGTGGATCGTAGGTTGCAAAGCTGTCTTTGCTATGAGTGCCGCGTGCTGCGATGGCGTAATCTTTTACGCCGCCTGCTTTGCGCATTTCGGCCGAGATGTAGCGGATAGCGACGCCGATGCGGCGGTCATCTGAAGTGTTGGGTCCAGAGCCGTGAATCGTTAGGCCGTGATGCAGGCTCATGTAGCCAGGGGGCAGTTCTACGGCGACTTTGTCTTCTGGTGCGATATCTACCGCGATTTCTTGGCCGCGTGACAGGAGGTTGAGGTCATCAAAGCTGTCTTCGTGTGCCAAGATTTCGTTTTTGTGGCTGCCTTGGACAAAATCCATGCATCCCGATGCGGTGGTGGCGGGGGAGAGAGCGAGCCAAGCGGTGAGGATGTTATCCATATCGCCCATGCCCCAATAGGCGAGGTCTTGGTGCATGGTAACTACGTGTTTGGTGTGGGCCTCTTTGGTCAAGAATTCCACGGAATAGAGCATGACATCTGGGCCGAGCACACCTTCGACGGCGTCAAGAATTGCGGGGTGCAAGCCGATTTCGCAAGCCAGTGGCATGACCACCTGTGCATTTACGCGCTTATAAGTGTTCAGCGGGAGCGGGAGGCCATTGTCGAGCCAATCTGCTTCTATCGTTTGTAGTTCGGCGCGCCATTTTGCGGCCTGCGTTGCGTCGGCCACATTGATTGGGAACAAATAGCCGTCTTCCCAGTAGGCATCTTTTTGGATTTGGGTGAGATTGCCGTTTTCAAGAGTAAGTCCGTCTCGCATGATGGCTCCGTCTTCGTGAAGTTTGAAGCCGATTTTTAGCGGTTGGATTTGTTGTTTCTAACTCAATTGCGACCTGTTTGGTGGTCGGAAACGAGTGGTTTTTCGGAAAGGAGGAACCAAGTTTCGATTTCGCCTTTGCCTTTGATGTTTTCGATGCCGCGGCGTTCGAAGTTGAACGATTCCTTCATGGCCTCTCGAAAAGTTCGGGTGGTTTGGATGGTTTGGCCGATGCCGTAGGTTTCCATGCGACCGGCGGTGTTTACCGTGTCGCCCCAGACATCATAAAAGAGTTTTTGGTTGCCAATAACCCCTGCTACGGCGGGGCCTGTGTTCACACCAATGCGAACCTGTAGGGGTGTCCCAGTTTCAGAGGCGAAGACTTCTGTTTCGCGGATCATATCGAGCGCCATGCGGGCGATGCGTTTGGCGTGATCTGGTTGAGGATCAGGCATCCCGCCTGCGACCATGAAAGCATCACCGATGGTTTTGATTTTCTCAACCCCATGCTTTCTGGCCAGATCATCAAACCGCGAAAAGATTGCGTTTAGAAAGGCCACCACTTCGGATGCCGGACGTGTACTGGAAAAAGGCGTGAAGTCTACAATATCGGCAAAAAGGATGCTCACTTCGGGGTGGCTTTGGGCGATGGTTTCGGTGGGATTTGCTTTGAGTTTGGACGCAATGGAGCGTGGTAGGACGTTATAAAGCAAATCTTCGGAGCGTTTAAACTCGGCTTGAAGTGCATTTTCGGCCCTTTGGGTCTGCCATGTTGCGAAATAAACAATGCCAAAGACGACAAAAAACGCGAAGGGGAGCGACAAGAGGTACATAAAGTTCAAAAATCCCGGGCCGACTTCGATGAAGGGAGCTGGCTCAGTGTAATAGGTTGTAGCAATGGCATAGCCTGAGAAGCCAACGACCATGGCGATGACGCTTGCGATTAGATTGCGGCCACCAAAGACCAGAACGCCTGCGGTTGCGCCGGGGAAGAAGTAATATTGTAGGCCAGACTCCGTACCAAAAAAGTAGGTAAAGAGGTGTGCGAAGATGAACCAAACAATAATGAGATACCACGCACCAACGTTTGGCCCAAAGCGGTGCATGAAAGGGACGGCGAGGTAGAGTAAAACTTGGGGGCTGAACGTGTAAATCGCCACATCCAGAGCGTCGAAATCATAGATCGCATAGAAGATTTGATAGGGCAAGGTCATGGCCGCCACCAACGTGGCGAGCGTGGTTGTCACCACCAAACGCCTGCGGGTTTGTTCGTCGTAGGAGTGTGTGTTGAGCGTACTCCACCGCTGCCAAAATTCGGCCAATCGTGATTTCAAATGTTTTGTGCCGCGATGCGCGGCCCCCCTACAGGTCTTCTTAGGAACCGTGACAGGCAGGGGCAGGGAAGTAAACGTTATTTTGCAAGGGCCGCAGATCCGAGAACACGGGTGTTACCCCGTGTTCTCGTTAATCTTAAACGCCGATTTCAGAGATGAATTTGGTGCGTTGGTAGGCTTGCAAACCCTCTTCGCCGCCCTCAGTGCCGTAACCAGAGTGGTTTACACCGCCGAATGGTGTTTCTGGCGTTGCGATGCCAAAATGGTTTACGCCGAACATGCCAACATCAATGCGGTCCCCAAGTTCTTGGGCCAGTGCGCCGTCTTTGGTGAAGGCATACCCTGCGAGGCCGTATTCTAGTTTGTTTGCGCGGCTGATGATGTCTTCTTTGTCATTGAAGGACGTGATCGGGGCAACGGGGCCGAAGGGTTCTTCGTTCATGATTTTGGCGTCTTCTGGAACGCCTTTCAGAACAGTTGGCTTGTAAAAGAAACCTTCGTTGCCAAGACGTGAACCCCCTGCGAGCAGTTCGGCGCCGTGGGCGACTGCGTCATCTACGAGGTCTTGCATAACGTCCAAGCGGCGTGCGCCGATCAGGGGCCCCATTTGTGTGCTTCCTTCGATGCCTTGGCCAACAACCACGCCTTTGGCGTGTTCTGCCATGCGGTCTGCAAATTCATCATAGACGGCGTCTTCCACATAAAAGCGGGTTGGGGAGATACAGACCTGACCCGCGTTGCGGAATTTTGTGGCTGCGGACATTTTTGCCGCTGCTTCGATATCGGCGTCTTTGAACACCATGACGGGGGCGTGGCCGCCAAGTTCCATTGTGCAACGGATCATGCGTTTGGCGGCTTGGGCTTGCAGCAACATGCCGACGGGTGTGGAGCCCGTGAAAGACAGCTTTTTGATAATCGGGCTGTCGAGGAGGTAACTTGATACTTCGGCTGGTTTGCCCCAGACGAGGTTCAAAACGCCATCTGGCAAGCCTGCGTCTTGGAATGCGCGTGTCATTGCGATGGCAGCGGACGGTGTTTCCTCGGATGCTTTCATAATAATGGAGCAGCCAGCGGCCAAGCCGTTGCCGAGTTTGCGCATGACGTTAGAGGCGGGGAAGTTCCATGCAACAAAGGCTGCAACAGGGCCGACAGGTTCTTTGACCATCATTTGGCGCTGGCCAGCCATGCGGGCAGGGATCAGGCGGCCATATGCGCGTTTGCCTTGTTCTGCGTCCCAACGCAGACACCCGATGACGAAATCCATTTCCAGAGAAGCCTCACCAGCGGGTTTGCCCATATCAAGTGCGATGTTGTGAGCAATGCTGGCTTTGCGCTCTTCCATTAGGTCTGCGGCTTTGTTCAAGATCGCTTGGCGGGCAAGTGGGGACGTGGCGCGCCAAACTTTGAAGCCTTTGTCTGCGGCGGCCAAAGCATCATCCAAATCGGCCTGCGAAGCATGTGGCAATTGGCCGAGGACTTCTTCAGTTGCGGGATTGATAACGTCTTCGGTGATTCCCGAAGTTCCGTCTGTCCATTTGCCGTCTATAAAAAGTTGAAGTGTTTCGTAGGCCATGATGCACCTTTTTGTTTGGGTTTAAGCGCATTAGCCATGTTTAAGCATTTGCAGCAACGCAAAAAAATCTCATGTGGGCGTGAATTGAGGCGGGTTAAGTTGTGACTGCGAAACCATTTGCGTTGCTGATAACATGTGCTATAGCGCGGCAAGAGTTAACCGATGGGGCTATCGGGCCTGTTTCTGTGTCCCATCATTCCAAGCGCCCGTAAGGGCCGAAGCGCAAAGCCTAGCTTTCGCAAAAATATGAGGACTTGAAACATGAGCGACGTATCAGATCGTGTAAAGAAAATCGTTGTTGAGCACCTGAGTGTTGACGAAGAAAAAGTTGTTGAAGGCGCATCCTTCATCGACGATCTGGGCGCAGACAGCCTGGACACAGTTGAGCTGGTTATGGCGTTTGAAGAAGAATTCGGCATCGAAATCCCTGACGACGCTGCTGAAACTATTCAGTCATTTGGTGACGCAGTTAAGTTCATCAGCGAAGCGACCTAAGGTCTGTTTCAGAACTAAGATTTTAAAACGCGGTTCCAAGTTGGGGCCGCGTTTTGCGTTTGGGGTGCAGTGCGCGCTCTTGCCCCGACAGGATGCAGCCTGTAGGGAGAAGTTAAGCAAATTTTGAAGACTAAGAGGGCTGTTATGCGTCGGGTTGTTGTCACTGGTTTGGGTATGGTTTCACCGCTTGCGTGTGGTGTTGAGGAAACATGGAAACGCTTGTTGGCAGGGGAAAGTGCTGCGGGACCGATCACACGGTTTGATGCGGATCATTTGGCGACAAATTATGCCTGTGAGATCCCGCGTGGGGATGGCACGGATGGCACATTCAATCCAGATGATTGGATGGAGCCAAAAGAACAGCGCAAAGTGGATGATTTCATTTTGTATGGCATTGCCGCCGCAACACAGGCCGTGGAAGACAGTGGTTGGACACCAGAGACAGATGAAGATCAGTATCGCACGGGCGTTCTGATCGGGTCTGGTATTGGTGGATTGGACAGTATTGCCAAAACAGCCATTACGTTGAAAGAAAAAGGGCCAC
>CAYWIR010000234.1:0-4887 GCA_964458375.1 uncultured Neptunicoccus sp. | reverse complement strand
GTATAGCTGTTCATCGTGAGCAGCTCATACTCAGCAACCAAATCGTCGTCCTGATTTGTCAGGGTGACATGCCAACGCACTTCTCCGTATTCTTCCGTGCGGCGTGTTTTCTTCTTTACGGTCAAGCGCACTTTGATGGAATCACCCGCAGCCACAGGTTTCATAAACTGCAAAGAGTTCAGACCCGTGTTAGCCAGCACTGGACCTTCGTTTGGCTCTACGAACAGACCTGCCGCAAAGGACAGCAACAGATAGCCATGGGCAACGCGACCTGGGAAAAACGGGTTTCTCGCAGCGGCCTCTTCGTCTGTATGGCCATAAAAAGTGTCGCCCGTAAACTCGGCAAAATGCTCGATATCCTCGGTCGTCACAATGCGCGGATCTGTGTGGATTGTTTCACCGATTTCTACTTGGTTAAAGGTCCGTGTAAATGGATGTGCTGGCGGTGTGATTTCTGCCGCCCCTGATACCCAAGCCCCGCTGATGCCAGTTAAAATGTCAGGGCTGCCTTGAATGGCCGTGCGTTGCATGTAGTGCATAACGCCACGAACGCCGCCCAATTCCTCTCCGCCGCCAGCACGCCCAGGTCCGCCGTGCACCATATGCGGCAAAGGAGAACCATGGCCCGTGCTTTCTTTTGCGCTGTCACGGTTGTTGAAATACAGCCGCCCATGAAACGCACCTGCGCCCAGCGCGATTTGCCGCGCCACGTCTGCATCGCGCGTCACAACAGATGCCACAAGGCTGCCTTCGCCACGGTTCACCAACGAAATGGCATGATCCACATCGCGGTATCCCATCACAGTCGACACGGGGCCAAAGGCTTCTGTGTCGTGCACGCGGGTCGCGGTATCTGGATCGGCACAATGGAACAGCATGGGTGGCAAGAAGGCCCCTTTTGCACTGTCGGCACCTGAAACTTCAAACTCATCTGGATTGCCAAAGACCCGTTCGGCCTCGGCCCCAATAATTGCGGCTTTGTCCAAAACATCCCGCTTCTGCGCGTTCGACACGAGCGCCCCCATGCGCGTGTCTTTGGACGAAGGGTCCCCGATTGACGTCTGCGCCAACCTTTCAGACACCGCAGAAATCACTGCGTCTACGCTTTCCTGGGGCACCATGATACGGCGAATGGCTGTACATTTTTGACCTGCCTTTGTCGTCATTTCGCGCTGCACTTCTTTTACGAACAGATCAAATTCAGGTGTACCGGGTGCCGCATCTGGGCCAAGAATGGACCCGTTCAAGCTGTCCTGCTCTGCCACAAAACGAATAGAGTTTTTCAGCAAATGCGGCGAGGATCGAAGCATCAATGCCGTATCAGCAGAGCCTGTAAAGCTCACAACGTCCTGCATTCCAAGCTGGTCCAGCATAGTTCCCAAACCACCTGACACCAGCTGCAATGCACCTTCGGGCAACACGCCGCTGTCGAGCATAATCCGCACAGCCAGTTCAGTTACATAACAGGTCGCCGTTGCGGGTTTCACGATTGCGGGTACGCCTGCCAACAGCGTAGGAGCCAGCTTTTCCAACATTCCCCAAACAGGGAAATTGAACGCATTGATATGGACAGCCACACCCTGCATCGGTGTGCAAATATGCTGACCAAGAAAGGTTCCGTTACGGCTAAGCTGTTCGATTTCGCCGTCCACATAAACGTGCTCATCTGGCATTTCCCGCCGCCCTTTGGATGCGAAAACGAACATCGTGCCAATGCCTCCATCAATGTCGATAAGATGATCGGATTGCGTGGCGCCCGTCGCAAATGACACATCATAAAGAGCCTGCTTATGCTGACCCAAATGCGCAGCCAATGCCTTTAACATACGGGCGCGATCGTGGAAGGTCATGGCGCGCAACGCTGGCCCGCCTGTGGTGCGTGCGTAATCAAGCATGGCTTCAGTATTCAACGCGCTATTCCCAGCCCGCGCCATTACAGCACCTGTCACAGCATTTTCAATATCACGCGCATCGGAATCAGGGGCAATCCACGCGCCTGCAACAAAGCTGTGTACGTCTTGAATGCTCATAATGATTGTCCTTCGGTTTTGCGGAACTGGGCTTGAATAATTAATTGACCAACCAGTCGGTTTATGCAAGCATTAATCATCCTAACCCGCAAGAGGCCCGCAATGAGCGACACAGTTTTGGTGGAAAACCACGGCCCGTTAACCGAGATTACGTTGAACCGACCTGATCGGCTAAACAGCTTTAACGAAGAGATGCACCTTGCTCTGCGAACGGCGATAGATACCGCGGAAAAGTCCGATGCTCGGGCGATTTTGATCACAGGTGCAGGTCGTGGGTTTTGCGCTGGCCAAGATCTTGGAGATCGTGATCCATCGAAAATGGATGGGCCGCCTGATCTGGGTGAAACTTTAACGAAGTTCTACAACCCTTTGATACGCAAACTAAAAGCGTTGCACATTCCCGTCATTTGCGCTGTGAACGGCGTGGCCGCTGGTGCGGGTGCAAACATCGCGCTGGCTTGCGATATTGTTCTCGCTGCCCAAAGCGCAAAGTTCATTCAGTCCTTTGCCAAAGTTGGCTTGGTTCCAGATGGCGGCGGCACGTGGAGCCTGACACGATTGATCGGCGAGGCGCGGGCCAAGGCACTGGCCCTCACGGCAGAACCGCTTACCGCGGAACAGGCCGCAGACTGGGGCCTTATCTGGAAGGCCGTGCCAGATGCAGACTTGATGGCAGACGCCCGCGCTCTTGGGGCACAGCTGGCGGCTGGCCCAACGGTGGGGCTGGGCCTCACAAAACAGGCCATTCAAGCGGCATCGACACAATCGCTAGATGAACAATTGGACTTGGAAGCAGAATACCAACGCATCTGTGGGGCCACCCCTGATTACGCAGAAGGTGTGTCTTCATTCTTGGAAAAACGTGCGCCAATTTTCACTGGCCAAAAGACCTAAGGGAACAACACAATGAAAGACCTCGGCGCGAAGAAATCCGAACTCGACCCAATCGAAATTGCATCTCGGGATGAAATTGAAGCCCTGCAATTGGAACGATTAAAGTGGTCCCTGAACCACGCCTATACCAATGTTCCCATGTACAAAAAGCGGTTTGATGAAGCGGGTGTTCACCCCGATGATGTGACCTCATTAAAGGACTTGGCCAAATTCCCATTTACGGTGAAAAACGATCTGCGCGACAACTATCCGTTTGGCCTGTTCGCGGTGCCTCGTGAACAGATTCTCCGCATTCATGCATCTTCGGGAACAACGGGCAAATCAACGGTTGTTGGGTACACAAAAAACGACTGTGATCTGTTCGCAGATATGGTGGCCCGATCCTTGCGGGCGTCAGGCGTGCGACCTGGTGAAATGGTGCACAACGCCTATGGCTATGGTCTCTTTACGGGCGGGATGGGGGCGCATGTCGGTATCGAACGGCTCGGCGCCACCGTTGTTCCAATGGGCGGCGGACAAACGGCGAAACAAGTGCAACTGATCACTGATTTCAAACCGCAGGCGATCACTGTCACCCCGTCTTATGTTCTCAACCTCCTGGAAGAATTTCAACGCCAAGGCATCGACCCACGCGAAACGTCGCTTCAAGTCGGGATTTTTGGGGCAGAACCTTGGACAAACGCCATGCGGGCAGAGGTCGAACAAGCCTTTGATATGCACGCCGTAGATATTTACGGCCTGTCCGAGATCATGGGTCCAGGGGTCGCCAACGAATGTGTAGAAACGAAGGATGGTCTGCACATTTGGGAAGACCACTTCTTCCCTGAAATCATCAATCCCGAAACGGGTGATCCGGTAGAAGAGGGCGAAATGGGAGAGTTGGTATTCACAACGCTGACCAAAGAAGGCATCCCAATGATCCGGTATCGCACCCGTGATCTGACACGGTTATTGCCCGGCACGGCCCGATCCATGCGGCGGATGGAGAAAATCACAGGGCGCTCAGACGACATGATCATTTTGCGCGGCGTGAACGTGTTCCCGACCCAGATCGAAGAGCAATTGATGGCCACCGATGGGTTGGCGCCACATTTTCAAATTGAACTATTCCGCGACGGCCGAATGGACGCTATGCGCGTAAACGTCGAAGCTGATGGCGCAGCGGCGGACGCGGACACGCGTTTGGCAGCGGGTAAGGTTCTGCAAGATCGGATCAAAACCATCGTTGGCATATCAACCGAAGTGATCGTGGCAGAACCAGGCGGCGTTCCCCGCAGCCAAGGCAAAGCCGTGCGTGTAGTCGACAATCGTAAAGGCGAACGCTAAGTGGCACGCCCCATCGCCAAAGACTATGACGCAAAACGCGGTTTGATCCTGACCCAAGCCGCGCGCCTTTTTGCGAATGAGGGTTTTGACCGCGCCTCTGTCAGCCGTGTGGCAACGGCGTGCAACATTTCAAAGGCGAACATTTACCACTACTACAACAGCAAAGATGATATCCTGTTCGATATCCTCGACGCCTATTTATCGGGTCTGCGGGATCGTATTGTAGGCTTAGACCTGCATGGATTATCCGAACAGGACAGCTTTGCAAAAACGGTTACGGAAATTCTGTTGGCCTATCAAGGTGCGGACAATGAACACCGTCTTCAAGCCAACGCCTTGGCGCATTTACCCGCTGAACAACAAGCCAAATTGCTGAACACGCAACGGGATCTTGTGGCCTGTGTGTCAGAACGATTGGCCGCCGTTGCACCCGATGTATTTGCCGATGACAAAGCAAAGCTGCGGGCCACGACCATGTCCGTGTTTGGGATGCTCAATTGGTTTTACATGTGGAACCACAATGCAGATGCGAAGGCACGCCAAGACTATGCCAAACTTGTTTGCGATCTGTGCTTAAAGGGGGTTACCGCGCTTTAATGCCCAGCGGCATCGTAATCCCAAACCACCCGATCCGTTA
>CAYWIR010000233.1:0-4898 GCA_964458375.1 uncultured Neptunicoccus sp. | reverse complement strand
CCGCCCCTACATCCTGTGCCAGCATCGCGCCAGAATGGGCGGACCACTGGATCAAAGCACCTGTTTTGTTGGCTTGCAGGTGTTTGATTTCATCAAGTGTAAGCGGGGTTTCAGCGGTTTCGGCTGCGATGTCGAGCATTTGACCCAGAACCATGCCTTCGGCCCCTGACGCCTTTGCCAACGATCCAATCAATGCAACCCGTACTTCCGCGTTTGGCGAGGTTTTCTCATCCGCGAGAATTTCAAACGCCAGCGTTTGCAGCGCATCACCCGCCAAAACGGCAGTGCCTTCATCCCATTTGACGTGAACAGTTGGTTTGCCACGGCGCAGGTCATCGTCGTCCATACAAGGCAGATCATCATGCACCAGAGAATAGGCGTGCATGCATTCAATGGCCGCGCCTGTGCGCAACGCCTGACTGGGATCAATATCGTAAAGCGCTGCACTTTCGACGGCCAGAAACGCGCGCAGGCGTTTGCCGCCGTTCAGGGCGGCGTGGCGCATAGGGGCAGCGATCGGGCTGTCTGTCACGTTCGGCAGTAGGGCCGAAAGCGTTTCCTCTGTTGCCGTGGCAACAGACATCAAAGTCTTGGCAAAATCGTCCACGCTTAACCCTCGAACGGCTTTAGCCCATCGGGTTTGCCAGCGGCGAGTGTGATTTGGGCGATTTTTTCTTCCGCCTCGGCCAGCTTCTTTTCGCAATGCTTTTTCAACTCTGCACCACGATCATAAAGTTTGATGCTGTCTTCCAGCGCCACTTGGCTGCTTTCAAGCTGGCCCACGACCTTTTCCAATTCCGCCATTGCGGTTTCGAAGTTCATTTCGGAAACGGGTGTGTCGGCCATTAGCTTTGCTCCATCAATACAGTCACATGGGCCGCAACAGAGGCAGCCAGCGCCTCCAGATCATATCCCCCTTCGAGAGTCGAGACCACCCGTCCTTCGCAGTGTTTATCCGCAAAATCACACAAGGTTTTCGTCGCCCAAGCAAAATCTGCTTCGGTGAAATTCAGGTTCGCCAACGGGTCTGCTTTATGTGCGTCAAACCCAGCGGAGACAAAGATCATTTGCGGCTTATGAGCCTCAAGTGCTGGCATGATTTCACGTTCAAAGGCGTTGCGTAGATCAATGCCATTGGCGTGTGGGTCCAGCGGTACGTTGAGAACATTTCCGTGGGCACCCGTTTCATGTGCAGCACCGGAACCTGGGTACAGAGGCATTTGGTGGCTTGAGACAAACAGAATGCGGTCGTCGTTCCAAACGAGATCTTGTGTTCCATTTCCGTGATGGACGTCAAAATCCACAATCGCCACACGGTCAAGACCGTGATGATCCAGCGCGTGGCGAGCACCAATTACCACGTTGCCGAAATAGCAAAATCCCATGGCAGTTTGTGTTTCAGCATGATGACCTGGCGGCCGTGTCGCGCAAAAGGCGTTGGTGGCTTCGCCTGACATGACCAGATCGACCGCTTTGACGTTTGCGCCAACACCGCGGTAGGCGGCCTGCAAAGACCCCGGAGACACAGATGTATCGCCATCAATTTGCGTCCAACCTTGTGCAGGGACGGCAGCTTTCATCGCGTTCAAATGCGCACCGGGGTGGGTTGTTAGGATGTGATCGTCGGTGCCTAGCGGGGCATCAATGCGCATCAGGCCGTCAAATTCAGAGGCGCTCATCCGATCAAGGATATACTCCAGCCGCGCGACCTGTTCGGGGTGGCCTGGCGGGTTGATGTGTTGCAGGCAATCGGTGTGTGTCAGGAAAGCAGTGGTCATTATTCAGGTGCCAACATATAGCCCGCACCGCGCACTGTTTGCAGGTAGCGCGGGGATTTCGGGTCGGCTTCGATCTTGCGGCGAAGCCGTGTGATTTGTACGTCCACCGCGCGCTCTTGAGCTTGGCCTGTGTCGCGGCCAAGGTCTTCGACAAGTTTGGCGCGGCTGATCGGAGTGTGTGGCGTGGAAGAGAATATGCGCATCAATGCGCTTTCGGTTGCGGTAAGGCGAACAAGGTCTTCGCCAGCCCATAGTTCACCGCGTGTCACGTCATAGCGTACATCGCCAAGCTGCATGGTTTTGGGCGGCTCTGCCACGGTTTGTTCAACAGGTACACGACGCAAAATTGCGTTGATGCGCAGCACCAGTTCTTTGGGTTCGAACGGTTTGGAGAGGTAGTCATCTGCCCCAGCTTCAAGGCCCAAAATCCGTTCGCTGGTTTCGCCTTTGGCAGTCAGCAACAAGATTGGCGTTTCCAGTTTTTTACGCAGGTCACGGGTGAATGTCAGACCGTCTTCGCCTGGCATCATGACGTCCATGACGATCAAATCAAACTCTAACCCTGCGAGCAGTTTTCTGGCATGCGCAGCATCCCGTGCGGCGGTCACCCAAAAACCGTTTCGCGATAGGAATTTCTGCAACAACGTGCGGATGCGTTCGTCGTCGTCGACGATCAGCACATGTGCGTCTGCAAGGGCATCATTCATTGCTTTAGTCCTTCACCAGCTTTTTCACATGCTTTCGCATCGAAGGATCCATAATGTTTTCAAGCACTTTGCGAAACCCTTGCACTGCGTCTGGACCGGCTTCTTTATAGGCGGTGCGCAGACGTTTACGTTGCGCCGCAGACAATTCGGATTCAAGCTCCTTGCCTTCTGTGGTCAGGAACAAGTGCCGTTCACGGCGGTCTTTTTCACCGACCTTGCTGTCAACCAATCCGTCTTCGATCAGTTGGCGCAGCACGCGGTTTAGAGATTGTTTGGTGACGCCGAGGATGTCGAGCAGGCTGTTCACTGTCGTACCCGGACGACGGTGAATAAAGTGGATGGCGCGGTGATGCGCCCGACCGTAGGTGTGATTTTCGAGAATACGGTCTGGATCAGACGTGAAGCCGCGGTAGGCAAAGAACAAGAGTTCGATGCCTTGTAGCAACTGGTCATCTGTCAAAAACAGAAGATTTTCCCCGCCTTGCTGCAAACGATCACTCATTTAATGTGCCACCTAATCACAAATTTATTCCTGACGGCCAATTTATGTCAGTCTTGTTGACTTTCCAAGAATCAAATGGTAGCAAAATCCAACTTTTGTGTAATTATGTGTCTTTTTTTGGATACTTTGCGCAACAATTGAAAATCATTACCCTTAATGGAGTGTTAAAAATGGCTGGTGGATATGATGATCGCGATGGTTTGATCTGGCTGGATGGTGAATTGGTGCAGTGGCGTGATGCCAATGTTCATTTGCTAACCCATGCGATGCACTATGCGTCCTCTGTTTTTGAAGGGGAACGTGCTTATAACGGGAAAATCTTTAAGTCGCGTGAACACTCTGAGCGACTGTTGTTTTCGGGGCGAGAGCTGGACATTCCTATCCCTTATTCCGTGGATGAAATCGAAGAAGCCAAATACGCGGTTTTGAAGGCCAACAACCTGACAGACGCCTATGTCCGCGCATTGTGCTGGCGCGGGTCTGGTGAAGACATGGGTGTAGCATCCGCAAAAAACCCTGTGCGCATGGCAATTGCGACGTGGGAGTGGGGTGCATATTACGGCGATGCAAAAATGAAGGGAGCGAAGCTGGATATTTCCCGCTGGAAACGTCCTTCCCCTGAAACAATCCCCTGTTTTGCGAAGGCGGCGGGCCTGTACATGATTTGTACGATGGCCAAGCATGAAGCCGAGGCCAAAGGCTGTTCTGATGCAATGATGTACGACTATCGCGGCTATGTAGCGGAAGCGACGGGTGCGAATATTTTCTTTGTAAAAGATGGGGTTGTGCATACGCCCAAGCCTGATTGCTTCTTGAACGGGCTGACTCGTCAGACGGTGATTGGCATGTTGAAAGACAAGCAGATCGAGGTTCAAGAACGCCATATTATGCCAGAAGAACTGCATGACTTTGAGCAATGCTGGCTGACTGGTACCGCAGCTGAAGTGACGCCTGTTGGGCAGATCGGTGACTTCACCTTTGAAGTCGGTGACATGGCGCGGACCATTGCTGAAGACTATGAAAAGCTCGTGCGCGCATAACGGCGTTGCACGCTTGATGGCTTGAGGCTGCTCGGTCGCTCTGATACACCGCGAGAATCTCAGCGTCCGAGGAAGAGTGGCGTGTTTTTGGAGGCATGGTTTTGATCGACCATGTTGGTGCCCAAGTGGCTGATAAAGAAGCAAATATCCCAAGCATGTCCATGCTGGATTTGATTTTGAACACGCTTCAAAATGAAAAAGCCGAGGACATCGTAACGTTGGATCTGGCGGACAAGTCATCCATGGCGGACCATATGGTGGTCGCATCTGGGCGTTCTACACGGCAAGTGGTTGCTTTGGCCGAGAAAATCTCTGACCAATTAAAGCAGGTCATGGAAGTGCATTCGCGCATGGAAGGCAAAAGCGCGGGTGACTGGGTTTTGCTGGATGCAGGGGACGTGATTGTTCACATCTTCCGCCCTGAAGTGCGTGAGTTCTATCAGCTGGAAAAAATGTGGCAGGAAGTTCCTGGCGCATCAGCGTAAGCACTTGTTATCGGTACACATTATCGCATGTGGTCGGCTCAAACGCGGGCCGGAACTAGACCTGATTTCTGATTATCTGGATCGATATGAAAAGACAGGACGTGGCCTTGGGCTGGGTCCTGTTTCTGTGATTGAGGTCGAGGATAAGCGCAACCTTGGTATGGCGGCAGAGGCGGATTTGCTGCGCAAGGCCATCCCCAAAGGTGCGATGACGATGATCATGGATGAACGGGGCAAGGTTCTGAGCTCCATTGAGTTTTCTGGCAAATTGAGTACGTGGCGCGATACAGGTGTGCAGGATTTGGCGATCCTGATTGGCGGGGCGGACGGGCTGGATCCGTCTTTACGCCAAGAGGCCGATTTCGCGCTGTCGTTTGGTAAAATGG
>CAYWIR010000232.1:0-4913 GCA_964458375.1 uncultured Neptunicoccus sp. | reverse complement strand
AGCCTGTCTTGACAAACCAATCGAGGACACACGCTTTGGCGTGTTTAGGATGTAGTCATGTTCAACAAAATCCTAATCGCCAACCGTGGTGAAATTGCCTGTCGTGTGATTGACACCTGCCGCAGGATGGGTGTGGCTACGGTCGCTGTGTACTCCGATGCGGATGCCAATGCACGTCATGTGGACATGGCCGATGAAGCGGTGCGTCTGGGGCCAGCACCTGTTGCCGAAAGCTACCTGAAGGGGGATGCGATCATTCAAGCGGCCCTTGATACGGGTGCGCAGGCTGTGCATCCAGGCTATGGCTTTCTGTCAGAAAATCCCGACTTCGCCCAAGCCCTCGCTGATGCGGGCCTTGTGTTCATTGGCCCAAGTGCGGATGCGATCCGCGCAATGGGATTGAAAGACGCCGCTAAGGCGCTGATGGAAAAGGCAAAAGTCCCTGTCGTGCCTGGCTATCACGGGGCGGATCAAGATGATGCCTTGCTCGCGAATGAGGCCGCGCAGATCGGCTATCCCGTGTTGATCAAAGCCGTGGCTGGCGGCGGCGGTAAAGGCATGCGATTGGTGGAAACATCAGCGGAGTTTTCCGAAGCCCTGCAATCCGCCCGATCAGAGGCAAAGACCGCTTTTGGCAATTCGGATGTGCTAGTTGAAAAGTTTGTTACAAACCCGCGCCACATTGAAATCCAAGTCTTTGGTGATTCCCATGGCGATGCGGTGCATTTGTTTGAACGGGACTGTTCTTTGCAACGTCGCCACCAAAAAGTCATCGAAGAAGCCCCCGCGCCAGACATGCCAGACACCGTTCGCGCGGCAATGGGTGAGGCCGCCGTTCGCGCCGCCAAAGCCATTGGGTATGCTGGCGCAGGCACAGTGGAATTTATCGTCGATGGCTCTGGCCCGCTGCGCGAAGATGGGTTCTGGTTCATGGAAATGAACACCCGCCTTCAGGTGGAACATCCCGTGACCGAGGCAATAACGGGTCAAGACTTGGTTGAATGGCAGCTGCGTGTGGCGCAAGGCGAGCCGCTACCATTGGCGCAAGAAGACCTGTCCATCAACGGGTGGGCGTTTGAAGCGCGGATTTACGCAGAAGACGCGGGCAAAGGCTTTCTTCCGTCCATTGGCACACTGTCCCATCTGAAATTCCCAAACACGGCGCGTGCCGATACAGGCGTGCGGGCAGGGGACGCCATCACACCGCACTATGACCCCATGATTGCCAAACTGGTGGTACATGGGCCGACTCGCCAAGCGGCACTGGGTAAATTGACCGCGGCGCTGGCCGCAACAGAAGTGGCGGGGTGCACAACGAATATTGGGTTTCTCAGCGCATTGTCACAACATGAAGGCTTCGCCAAAGGTGATGTGGACACAGGGCTGATTGCGCGGGATCAACAGGCGTTGGTTGCACAAGAAGAACCGACGGCACAGGCTTGGGCCGTTGCGGCAGCGGCGTTATCTACAACTGATAAACCACAAACCAATCGAGGCTTTACGCTGTGGTCCCCCTTAAGCCGCTCGATTCATGTTGCTTGTCAGGACGATCAGAAAGAAGTGGTTTTACAGTACTTTTCAGATAGCAAAACCCGCGCTGTGGTGGATGAGCAAACGATGGAGTTGGATACCCAAAGTGGCTGGAAAGTGGACGGTGTAAAGCCTGCTTTTAAAGTGGTGCGTCACGAGCAGGGTGTCAGCCTGTTTGGCGCGAACACATTACATTTCAGCTTGGTTGATCTCCTTGATCGCGCGGCCACCGTTGATGGGGGCGCAGGAACGATTGTCGCGCCAATGCCAGGGTCTGTAAAAGACGTGATGGTCGCCAAAGGAGACAGCGTTACAGCAGGTGATACGCTGATGATCTTGGAAGCGATGAAGATGGAACACCGCCTAACCGCGCCCTTTGATGGCACTGTGGCGGAACTCAACGCGAATGCTGGCGGACAGGTGTCTGACGGCACGATCCTTGCCGTGGTGGAGGAGGCCGAAGCATGAGCAACCGTGCCGAAGTGTTCGAAGTTGGCCCAAGAGACGGATTGCAGAACGAAAAGGCGATGATTGCAACGGCTGACAAAGTGGATCTGGTAAACCGTTTGTCGGCCTGTGGATTTCAGCGGATCGAAGTTGCAAGTTTCGTATCGCCCAAATGGGTTCCTCAAATGGCAGACAGCGCAACTGTTCTGCAGGACATTTCGCGGCGTGACGGCACGCGCTATGCCGCGCTTACCCCAAATATGCGTGGCTTTGACGGCGCAGTAACCGCAAAGGCGGATGAGATAGCGATCTTTGCCTCCGCATCCGAAGGGTTCAGCCAAGCCAATATCAATTGCAGCATCGCAGAGAGCGTCGAGCGCTTCAAAGCTGTGATCGAGGCTGCAAAGGGCGCCAAAATGCCTGTGCGGGGGTATATTTCTTGCGTCACGGATTGCCCCTATGACGGGTCAACAGCCCCCGAGAAAGTTGCAAGCCTTGCGGCACAGTTGCGTGATTTGGGCTGTTATGAAATCAGCCTTGGGGACACAATTGGGCAAGCCACCCCAGAGAGCATTTCTGCCATGTTGAAAGCGGTTCTAACAGAGGTGTCCGCCAGTAAACTAGCTGGCCATTACCATGATACATCTGGGCGAGCGCTCGATAACATTCGGGCTTCTTTGGAATTGGGTTTGCGCGTGTTTGATGCCTCGGTCGCGGGGCTTGGTGGCTGTCCTTACGCACCTGGCGCGTCTGGGAACGTGGCCAGTGAAGCCGTCATTGATCTGTTGCACAAAGCTGGGTTTGACACAGGTGTAGACCTAGAAGCACTTAAGAAAGCTGCGGTCTTTGCTAAGACGTTAAGGGGTTCAAATGTTTGACACAATTACCGTTGAAACGGATGAGCGTGGCGTGGCCTATCTGACTTTGGTCCGTGCTGAAAAGCACAATGCGATGAATGCGCAGATGATTGCTGAGCTGACGGAAGCAGCGGAAAATCTTGGCGCAGATGACGCTGTGCGCGTGGTGGTTTTACAAGCACAAGGCAAGAGCTTTTGCGCGGGTGGTGACCTTGGTTGGATGAAAGACCAAATGGCCGCCACGCCAGAGCAACGGGCCGCGGGTGCGCGCGACTTGGCCATGATGCTTGGGGCGCTGAACACGCTGCCCAAACCGTTGATTGGGCGGGTTCAGGGCCAAGCGTTTGGCGGAGGTATTGGCATGATGTCTGTGTGCGATGTCGCGGTTGGGGTTGAAGGGCTGAAGTTTGGCCTGACAGAAACACGCCTTGGTTTGATCCCCGCAACGATTTCGCCCTATGTGATCAAACGCATGGGCGAAGCAAAGGCGCGCCGTGTGATGATGTCAGCGCGAATTTTTGACAGTGCCGAGGCACAAGAACTTGGTCTGTTGGCGCAAGTGGTCGAGGCGGATATGCTCGACGCGGCAATCGAAGCCGAGGTTCAACCCTATCTCGGTGTCGCGCCGCGCGCCGTGGAAAAAACCAAGCGGTTGATCAGGCAGCAGGGCGGCGCCATTAGCCAACACCAAATCGAAGACAGCATCGCAGCCCTTGTTGAAGCCTGGGAAGACAGCGAAGCGGAAACAGGCATCAGCGCATTCTTTGCCAAAGAAAAAGCACCGTGGTCGAAGTAAGGCCGCTAGCGGCTTGCATCTAAGCGGTGTAAATCCTCGGCCCAAGACGGGGGGATATCGCCGCCAAAGAAATCACGAACAAATGTGTATTGTTCTGACAGCTTTTCTACCATGCCCTCGCGCAGATCGGGCCGCAGGGGCATTTTAACCGACACATTCCGCTTTTTTGTGAACTCAGCCGCGTGATTGTCGACCCCCAAAAAACGGCACAATCGCGACACAGCGGCGTGCGTGAATAGGGATTCAAAGAACTGAAAGTGGGTGTTTTCTGGTTCGAAACAGTCGGTAATGGTCTGTAATGTGCGCACATAATTCATCCGGTCCAGATAGACCTTCTTTTCAAATGTGCCGTCGATCAGCAATTCCATCTCTTCCAATGTTTCCACCTTTTCAGAAAAGCGGATTTGTGACCACAACCGATCCGCAGGGTTGCGAAGCAGGAAAATGATTTTGGTGTTTGGGAAGTAGCTTTTGATACGTTCAAATTCGTCTGCAGACAATTTACAATAAGCAGGGGAAATCTCACCATAGGTGTGCTGTATCGAGACGCGTTTGTTGAAGTATTGCGCGTATTCTTCAATGTTGCCACCCATAACCAAGCGATCGCGCAGGGCGTCCTTCAATGCATTGGTGCGCGCATCGGGGTGCGCATCGGTCTGTAGGCGGTTCAAACGGCGTTGAAAGGCAGAGTTGGGCCACTTCGCCGTTGATGTCCGATTGCCCCAAAAATGCATTTCTTTCAGGGGTGACATGAACACATCTGGGTGCCCCGCCAGATAGTTGGAAACCCAAGTTGTACCAGACTTTTGTGCGCCAACACCAAGGAACAAGGATTTGCCAGCGAGTTTGGGATAAGAGGCGGTCACGTCATTGCACTTTTTGCTGTAATGGAAGCTAAAACCTACGCAACTCGCCCATTCCAAACAAGGGCAATCAACGGGCGATTGAGGGAAATTCCAAGTGTCACCGTCCGATTGGTCAAGAAGTTTGACTTTAAGGCTTCTTTTCGGGGCTGGGGTTGGTTGACCTTCGTGTGGGGCAGGGATAGTTAAGCCATAGCCAACAGCCTTTGTTCCGAGAAGGAGTCGCCCTTGGAAGACCTGCTCAGAGAGTATTTACCAATTCTCGTGTTCATCGGGATCGCGGCAGCGTTGGGCCTTGTGCTCATTCTTGCAGCTGTGATCATTGCTATCCGAAACCCAGATGCAGAGAAAACGTCGGCCTATGAATGTGGCTTTAACGCCTTTGACGATGCGCGGATGAAATTCGACGTGCGCTTCTAT
>CAYWIR010000231.1:0-4918 GCA_964458375.1 uncultured Neptunicoccus sp. | reverse complement strand
TCATCATGCTCGGGTTCATCTTTGCCCCGGCTGCGCCTATTTTGTGCATCGCGTTGTTCGCCTGTTTGGGCTTGGTTCAAGGCGCGAACTTTGCGGCTATCCCCGCGCTGAACGCCTCGGCTATGGACCGCGCTCATGCCAATGGAGCCGTAGCGCAAATGGGAAACTTGGGGAATACCTTTGGCACACCGATCGCCCTGAGTATGATCGCGCTTATGGACTTTAGCGGGCTGATTGTCTTCGTGGTCTGCGCCTATGCAATTGGCATTGCCGCGCATGTGCTGCTCGCGCGTCGGGGCACTACACCATAGGGGGAATCCCAAACCTGTGGTAGAAAACACCCTTCACCTTCGATTCTAACGTTTCGATTGTTTTAGGTTTTTGAAAGGACGCATTATGCCCAAAAAAGTTGCCGTTATCGTCATTCACGGGATGGGAAACCAAGAAAAATCCAATCCAATGAATACGACAGAATTGAGCTTTTCCAAAGACTTGCACCGCAAAACCCGCAAACGCATAGGGCGCAGCACCTTTGATGCCGATGTTGCATGGCACGAGGTATATTGGGCCGACACTATTCGGGACCGCATGGCCCATTATATGGCGAAAAGCACAGGCAAAATAAGCAAGGGCTTTGCCCGGCGTTTTATTATGAACAGCCTGACAGATGCTGCGACCTATCGCATGACCAACGATCAAAACGACACGGTTTATACAGATGTGAATGCCCGCGTGACCCATGTCTTTGAAGAGATTGAACGCCTGCATGGTGCAAATATTCCTGTGGTTCTTGCGGCCCATTCTTTGGGTGGTCATATTTTGTCGAATTACATTTATGATATGCAGAAGCCGTCGAACAATGGCTTTGGCCGTTCTGCCTTTGGGCAAATGGAGACGGTGAAACGGCTCTTCACCTTTGGGTGCAACATCCCGATTTTCACCTTTGCCTACAAACCTGCTGACATCAAAGCCATCAGCTTTCCAGGGGCAAACCCCGACGACAAAGCGGGTTGGTGGCAGAACTATTACGACAAACAAGATGTGCTTGGCTATCCCCTTGAACCGCTTGGCGGCGGCTATGAGGATCTGGTCACAAATGGGGAATTGAAAGAACACCGCATCAACGCGGGCAACATTTTCGAATTTTGGAACCTCATGTCGCACAATGCCTATTGGCGCGATGCAGATTTCTATGATGATTTGGCCGATTATGTGAAAGAGGCGCGCTTGCCTTAACCCACGGGTAGGCCCGTATCCATCTTCAATTGCTTCATCACGATTTTCGTCTGCACACGGGCCACCGCCTCATGGGGTAAAAACACGTCATGCACCAATGAATTTAACGCCGCCAGCGACTTGCAATAGACCCGAAGCATGTAATCTGCATCACCCGTTAAGGTCCACAGGCTCACCACTTCTGGTGTGCGTTCTGCCAAGTTTTCAAACCGCCCCGCATTGTCTGGTGTGTGCCCTGTCATCGCAACTTGGACAAAGGCCTGTACGTCCAACCCAAGACGTTCAGGGGACAAGTGAGCATGATATCCCATGACGTGACCCGTCTCTTCCAGTCTTTGCCGACGTCGCCCAATCTGGCTCGCCGATAGGTTCAAACGATCAGACAATTCCTGTGCGGTTGCAGTGGCGTTTTCCTGAATCGCGGCCAGCAATTTCAAATCCGTAGAATCAAGCATCAAAACCATCCTTCGTGCAATTTTCACGCGCATATTATCAATATGTGCGATAAAGTGTGAATAAAATTATGAAAACTCCCACAGTTTGCGCATTTCACGCAGTTGTTTGACGGTATGCTGTTCAAAATCGCACCCCTGAACAGGAGTTTCCAATGGGCCCGTTTCCACACGATGCACCGAAATCCAAAATTTCCGATATGAACCCAGCTGGCACCGATGGCTTTGAATTCGTTGAATTCGCCCACCGTGAGCCAGAAGAACTGCGCAAACTGTTCACCAAAATGGGGTACACGCATACAGCCACGCACAAAACCAAAGCGATTGAACTGTGGCAACAAGGCGATATCACCTACGTTCTTAACGCAGAGCCTGGTTCCTTCGGAATGCGGTTTGTGGACGATCATGGCCCATGTGCGCCATCCATGGCGTGGCGGGTGGTAGACGCACAGCATGCCTATGAACATGCCATCAAACTCGGTGCAGAACCCTATGACGCGGATGACAAGTCTTTGGATGTACCTGCTGTCAAAGGCATCGGTGGCTCGCTCCTGTACTTTGTGGACACATACGGCGCAGGCGAAAACGCCTATGAAGATGAATTTGATTTTAACACAAACGAACAGCCGCAAGGTGTTGGGTTCTTCTATCTTGATCACCTGACCCACAATGTAATCCGCGGCAACATGGATACGTGGTACAAGTTCTATCGCGACACGTTCAACTTTCGCGAAATCCGTTTCTTTGACATTGCGGGTAAAGTGACGGGTCTAACATCCCGCGCATTGACGTCCCCTTGTGGCCGCATCCGAATTCCGATCAACGAATCCTCCGATGACAAATCGCAAATCGAAGAATACCTGCGCGAATATAAAGGCGAAGGCATCCAACACATCGCAGTCGCCTCCAACGATATCTATTCGGCCACTGACGAAATCCACAGCCGTGGATTGGAGTTCATGCCACCCCCACCGCCAATGTATTACAAAATGTCGGGCCAGCGCGTGAAAGGTCATGAAGAGCCAATCGAGCGTATGGAAAAACACGGTATCCTGATCGACGGCGAAGGTGTCGTTGATGGCGGCGAAACCCGCGTGCTTTTGCAAATTTTCTCAAAGACTGTCATTGGGCCAATCTTCTTTGAATTTATCCAACGCAAAGGCGATGATGGTTTTGGCGAAGGCAATTTCAAAGCACTGTTTGAGAGCATTGAAGCCGATCAAATCGAACGTGGCGTAATCGACGCGGCATAACGCAATGCTGCACTGGACAGATTTCCCAGATGCACCTGTTGTGCATTCCCCTGTTTGTAACCTATCAGAGGTCCAAACAGGGGTGACAGCCCTGTCACTTGGGGAGTTTCCAATTCTGTTGCTCAAGGACGACAAAGGCATTCGTGCCTTTGTGAACGCCTGCCCACACCAATTTTTGCCCCTCGACACGCGTGGAAATGTTCTGGGTGCTGGGGGCGCTCGTTTGATTTGCACAAATCACGATGCAGCCTTTGATGCAGTAACGGGGCAGGGTGTTTCAGGTTTCGGGCTCAATTGTGCATTGACGATTTTACCGATTGAACAATCAGGAGAAGTGCTGATTATTTCGGCAGATTGAGACACCGACTCTCAAAATGGACTATTACGTGCAATCTATTTGGGCGTTTCGTTCAAAACGAGTGTATTTTTGTCTCTATTCGAACGCAAACCTGCAGTTCATATTTGACCTAAGCCACCCTCTGTGATTCTAATACGCCATGTCGAACACGCACCACAGAGTACGGTTCGAACTGCAGTATTATACCCCCTGTAATGATTTCCGTAGCTTATCCACCGCGTAACCAGGGCCGAGTACACCAACAGAGTAGGGGGCAAAACAGGTATGAAAATGGACGGATCACGGCATATGCCAGCGCAATTCGCGCAACAAACAACCTCCCCCCTTGTGGGAATGCAAATCATCACCGGCGCGGGTGAGGTTTTCAATCACGTAGACAAAAATGAACCCATGTGGGCTGGTGAAGGGGATCGTGCTGTGCGCGTTCCTGTTGCGTTTGCAGCCCCGTTTCAGAAGCCACCACATATCACTGTCGGTATCGCAGGTATGGATGCATCGCGGGCGCAAAATCTTCGCTTTAACATCACAGCCGAAGAAGTAACCCGTGAAGGCTTTATGCTGTGCTTTGTCACATGGGATGACACAAAAATCGCGCGGGCCTCGGCCTCTTGGTCAGCCATTGGGTCAGCTGTCCCTGTCAGTGCCTTGCGGCGCAATGGCGGGCAGTAATCTAGCCTAACGACATGTATCGGTCATGGTTGCGTTGTTTTTAGACGCCACCATGAAACACGGGTCAGCGTTTGCAGGTTTTGGCTGCGTGGGCGCTGAACGCTTTATACCGTTTCCAAAACTTCTCTTTTCGAGGATCGTCTGATTGGCGCGTTTGCTGCGCTAAATCTGGCTTTCGGAAAAACTTCGCTGCCAGCCGTCTGTCCGAAAACGTTAATTTTGCATTGGCTGCTCGTTGGACGCAGGAACACAGGGATGACGTTGCCGCTTTGCGATCAGCAGACTTGCAGGCGCGTTCTATTCTGCCTGCGTCCGCATCGGCTGCCCAAAGGGTCCCAGCAGCACACAGGACCAAAAGCGTTGTAAATCGTTTCATTTCCACCTCAACCGACGCCATTGTGGCGTTCTTTGCGCTCTTGTGCCATGCAGAACGCCGCGTGGCAACAAAGCGGTGCGTCACATGTTGGTTATGCCCTTAACTCGGCACTTGGTCGCTCTGTGCGAATTGCGCCAATCTTCCTTGACGCAAACGCCAATCCCCGCCATATCCCAACCCTAGGGCGTTTTGCGCGAAACCCGCAGCACATGCGTGTTGCAAAACCCTCTTCCACATGAGGGAGCGCCTTGCTCTCGCGCCCCGAAAACAACTCAGGTTTATTGCGAAACGCCAAATGACAGACCTTTCCAAAATCCGCAATTTCTCCATTGTTGCGCACATCGACCATGGCAAATCCACCCTTGCGGATCGTTTGATCCAGCAGACAGGCACGGTGGCCGAACGGGATATGCAAGAACAGATGCTCGACAGCATGGATATCGAACGGGAACGTGGCATTACGATTAAAGCGAACTCAGTGCGGATCGAATATAAGGCACTGGATGGCGAAGACTACGTTCTCAACCTGATCGACACCCCAGGTCACGTGGATTTTGCGTACGAAGTCTCCCGT
>CAYWIR010000230.1:0-4926 GCA_964458375.1 uncultured Neptunicoccus sp. | reverse complement strand
GTGTCGTTTGGAAAGGCCACCGCGTCGGGGGGTGTTAGGTCGTAATAAGTTTCATTGTCGCCGTGTAGATTTAGAACGCTTTCAGCAGTGGACAGTCTGTCGCCCAAAAGTGACTTGAGTTCTGCAATGGCTTGGGCATTGTTGGGCATAGGTTGTCTCCGAACGACGTGCGATTTGATTGAAGCGCAGGTTAATAAGTTGTACGGGCAGGGGAAAGCGCAAATCGAGCCACGAAGGGAAAGCGGTCTTGAGCCATTATCCGTTTCGCAAATCCCGTCTGTGGAGCCGCGATGTGCTGTATGCCATTCAGAAAGATGGGTTGGGCACGCTGCAGTTTTGGGCGATTGCGCTGATCATTGGGATTGGCGCTGGATTCGCTGCTATCGGGTTTCGAATTGCGATTTCTGGCCTTCAAGAGTGGATTTACGGGGAAAACGATGTGCAGCTGGCCTCTGCTGCCAGTCAACTGCCGTGGTATTGGGTGCTGATCGTGCCTGTGGTGGGCGGTCTGATTGTGGGTGTGATCTTACAACGCTTTACCCCTGACGGGCGGGTGCGTTCGGTGGCCCATGTGATCGAGGGGGCGGCGCTGCAAAATGGCAAGGTTGAGGGGAAAGCGGGGCTGGCGTCTGCGGTGGCGTCGCTGATTACCCTGTCTTCGGGGGGATCAACGGGGCGAGAGGGACCTGTTGTACACCTTGCGGCAGTGATTTCATCGAAAATTTCGCGGTTCATCAAAGCGGACGGCATGACGGCGCGGGACCTGTTGGGCTGTGCCGGAGCAAGTGCGGTGGCTGCGTCATTCAATGCGCCGATTGCGGGAACAATTTTCGCGATGGAAGTGATTTTGCGCCATTACGCGGTGCATTCGTTTGGGCCGATTGTGATTGCTGCGGTGTCGGGCGCGTTGATCAGCCGATTTGGTTTTGGTGACATTACAGAGTTTGTGCTGCCCGCCCATGAACTGGAATTTTACTGGGAATTGCCTGCTTTTGTTTTGCTGGGATTGATCTGCGGGTTTGTGGCGGTTGTCATGATGCGCGCGATTTTCTGGGCTGAGGATCAGGGCGATCACTGGCAGTTGCAATTGGGTATTCCTGGGTGGTTGCGGCCCGGTATTTCGGGGTTGGCGCTGGGCGTCATCGCGATTTGGGCGCCCCATATCATTGGGGTTGGGTATGAAACGACGTCCTTGGCGCTGACGGGGCAGATTGGGTTTTGGACGGCGATTGCCTTTGTGGTGGTCAAGGTGGCCGCGGTTGCAATTACCATGGCGGGACGCATGGGCGGCGGCGCGTTTTCTCCTGCGCTGATGGTTGGGGCGCTGACGGGGTTGGCGTTTGGATGGGTTGCGACCAGTTTGGCCCCTGATTTGTCAGGGACACAATCGCTCTATGCTTTGGCGGGGATGGGCGCGGTTGCTGCGGCTGTTTTGGGTGCACCGATTTCCACCAGCCTGATCGTGTTTGAAATGACGGGGGATTGGCAGGCGGGTTTGGCGGTGATGGTTGCGGTGGCAGTGTCCACATCGCTTGCCAGTAAATTTGTGGCGCGGTCCTTCTTCCTTGAACAGTTGGAACGACGCGGCGTTCGGTTGGCGGCGGGGCCGCAAGCGTATTTGCTGGCGATGATCCCTGTAAAACCGCTGCTGCGGGATTTTGATCACCCGCGTATGGCGGATATTGCAGCCTGTGAAGCACTGATCGCTGAGAACACGTATGTCGTGCAATCAAGTTCGCTTGAGGTGGCGTTGCCGTTGTTTGAGGGGCCAAAGCATGCGTTTTTACCCGTCGTTGCCTCAACCGATACGGATGAGGCTCCAGTGTTGATCGGTGCGTTGTTTCAAGTGGATGCCTTGCGCGCTTACAGCCAAGCCATGGCGGAAACCGCGCAGGAAGAACATTCTTAACTGACAGATTCGACCGTCACTTCGTCCTGATAAAACGCAAGGTAGCCTTTGATAGCGGCGACGGATTTGTGTGGGTTTTCGTAAGACCAAGCCACATTTTCCTGTCGGCGGCTTTTGCCTGCTAGGTGGAAATAGGTCGCGACGCCCTTGTGGGGGCAGGTGGTGGATTTGTCGGACGCATCGAAGAATACCATTTGGAGGTCTTCGCGTGGGACATAGACAACAGGTGCGTAATCGCCTTCCTTTAGGATCAGTGCCTTTGTCGTTTCCCCGATAACAGCCCCTTGGGCGCGCACGCTCCACGTACCGTTTGCGGGTTCAATTGTGATTTCTGGTCCAGCCATTTTTGTCTCCCATCTTTCGTTGAGCAGAAGCTATCACATATGGGATGCGTTGGGCATAAGCAGATGGTCGCAGAGGCGGGGCGGGGAGGATCCGTTGTCGAATCCTCCCTTCCACCTCTTGCTCCGCTTCGGAGTTTATCGAGCCACCCCTGGCTCGTCGCGGGTTTGTGTTCCTTTTGGCAGTTTCCTGCGGAACACTGACCTGCGTGCAGAAGTTATTGGACGTGCTCGGGTTATGGCGCAACTGTTTGGTAGGGACAGTTTTTGGAAAATGAACGCGGTTCGGGGCGAAAGATTGCAGTTTCTTTCTTCAAATTTTTTATTGGTTTTTGTTGAATTGTTAAGGCGTTGATTGGATTGATAAATGAGGTGGTGTGCAATCCCAGACTGCGCCTTTGGTTTTCCTAAATAGGGGACCGATTTGAATAAGTTATGTCGATTTCGCTGCGTTTAAAGCGGCGCGCACGCCTGATCTAGCCAGCTTTGAGTTGGCTCTGAACACAGATGGCGTAGCTTGTCGCGCACTTCGGCATGGTAGTTGTTGAGCCAGTCACGCTCCGATTTGGTCAACTCTTCAACGTCGATCAAGGCGCGGTCAATGGGGGCGAAGGTGAGCGTTTTGAATTGCAGCATCTCGCGGTCGTCTGCGCCATCTAATGGGCTGGCGGGTTCTACGACGATTAGGTTTTCGATGCGGATACCGAAGTGGCCAGGTTTGTAGTAGCCGGGTTCATTCGACAGGATCATGCCTGATTGCAGCGGGATGTGTGACACGCGGGAAATGCGTTGTGGTCCTTCGTGTACGGACAGATAGACGCCGACGCCATGGCCTGTGCCGTGGTCAAAATCGAGCCCTGCTTGCCACAGCGGGTTGCGTGCCAGTGGGTCAATATCGCGGCCTGACAGACCTTTGGGGAAACGGGCCATGGAGACGTTGATCATGCCACGTAGAACCAGTGTGAAGGCGCGGACGGCTTCGGCTGGTGGGGTGCCGATGGCCATAGTGCGGGTGATGTCCGTGGTGCCGTCAAGATACTGCGCGCCTGAATCCACCAACAGTAAGTTATCTGCCTCAACTTTGGCGTTGGTGTCTTCGGTAACACGGTAGTGCATGATCGCGCCGTGGGGGCCAGTGCCGCAAATGGTGTCAAAGCTGATGTTTTTGAGGGCACCTGTTTCGGTTCGGAAGGATTCGAGCTGTTTGACCACGTCGATTTCTGTAAGGTCGGGTGCAGGGCCTTGGGCTGATATCCACGCGAGAAATTCACAAATGGCTGCGCCATCGCGAATGTGCGCAGCAGTGGTGCCTGCGATTTCTGTTTCGTTTTTTACCGCTTTAGCCAGCAGGATCGGGTCCGCGCCGTAAACCACATCTGTACCAGCGGATTTCAGGCGTGTGTCCAGCCATACGGGGGCGGTGGATGTGTCAACGAGCACAGGGCCTTTGAGGTCGTCAATTGCCGCGCCAAGTTGGTCTGGGGCTTGGAGAGTAACCTCATTCCCGAGGTGTTGGCGCAGGGTATCGTCTACTTTCGCGGGGTCGATGAACAGGTTGGCGTGGCCTGTATCGTCGAGAGTGGCAAAGGCCAGTGCGACAGGGGTTTGGCCGAGATCGGTGCCCCGTGTGTTGAGCAGCCATGCAATTGCATCGGGTTGCGTGAGAACCACCGAACCTTGGCCTGCGTCGCGTAGTTTTGTTGCAATTTCAGTGCGTTTGCTGGCGCTGGATTTTCCCGCCAACGCAATATTGTAGGGGACCATCAGGTCAGCTGGTGCGGCGGGGCGATCTGTCCAGATGCGATCCACAAGGTTATCGCAAGGGCGCAGGGTAATGCCCGTACCGTCGAGCCGTTTGGTGGCGGCATCAATTTCGCCTTTGGTGTGGAGCCAAGGGTCAAAGCCGATCACATCGCCCTTTTTCGCCGTGTCCGCAAGCCAGTCGCCGAGTTTGGTTTTGGGCCAGTCAACGGGCGTGAAATGGTCAAGGTCCACCTGATCGCGGACCTGAAGCGTGTAGCGTCCGTCGATGAAGACGCCTGCGGTGTCCATCAAGGCAACACAAAACCCTGCGGAGCCTGTGAACCCTGTGAGCCACGCTAATCGTGCATCGCACGCGGCCACATATTCGCCTTGGTGTGCATCGGCGCGGGGGATGATAAAGCCGTTCAGTCCTTCGCGTTTTAGTTCGGCGCGTAGGGCGGATAGGCGGGGGCCGCCCGTGTCAGGGCTGGTGGTGGCGTCAAAGGTTTGAAACATGGTGTTACCCCGTTTTGCGCAGCACCATTTTTGGCCCTTGCTTGTGGTTCGGGTCAAACAGACCCGCGAGCTGTTCGGTGATTGCGCCCGCCAATTGTTCCGCGTCTGTGATCGTCACCGCACGTTCGTAGTAGCGCGTCACATCATGGCCGATGCCAATGGCGATCAGTTCCACCTGTTTGCGTTTTTCAATCATATCAATGACATCGCGCAGGTGTTTTTCAAGATAGCTGGCGGAGTTCACGGATAGGGTGGAATCGTCCACAGGTGCACCGTCAGAAATAACCATCAGGATGCGGCGTTGTTCGGGACGGTTGATCATGCGTTTGTGCGCCCATTCCAGCGCCTCGCCGTCGATGTTTTCCTTGAGCAAACCCTCTTTCATCATCAGCCCAAGATTGGGCCGCGTCCGCCGCC
>CAYWIR010000229.1:0-4928 GCA_964458375.1 uncultured Neptunicoccus sp. | reverse complement strand
CCGTATGAGCGGAACTGTAAGGCCCATTGGGTGACGCCTGACGATCCGATGCCTGAGGATTTCTCATTCCAATTGTATCCAGACGATCTGGAGCGTTTGGAATGGTACATTGAAGACGCGATGGAGCGTCTGCCATTGCTTGGCACGGCGGGTGTTGGCCGCAATATCAACGGCCCGATTCCCTATGCCCCTGATGGGTTGCCGATGATTGGCCCAATGCCGGGTGTGAAGAACGCGTTTGAAGGGCATTCGTTTACCTTTGGCATCGCGCAGGGTGGTGGCGCGGGTAAGGTGCTGTCCGAGTGGATCATGCACGGGGAAACCGAGGACGATATGTGGGCTGTCGATCCACGCCGTTACACCGATTACACGGATCACGATCATTGCTTGGCAAAGGCGTTGGAAACCTATGGTCACGAATATGCGATGCACTATCCGCATTACGAATGGCCTGCGGGGCGCGACAAAAAGCTGTCGCCAAACCATGACAAGGTCAAAGAGCTTGGTGGCGTGATGGGTGCATTCAACGGCTGGGAGCGGGCCTGTTGGTTTGCCAAAGATGGGGACGATACATCGCTGGAGAGCACCGAAACTTGGGGCCGTGAAGGACCTTGGGAAGTGCGTGTTAAGGAAGAATGCGAAGCAGTGCGCGATGCCTGTGGTGTGCTCGACCTGCCAGGGTTTTCGCGCTTCTGGATCCAAGGTGACGGGGCTGATGATTGGCTGCGCGGCTTCGTGACGGGTGGTATTCCTAAGGCGGGACGCATGAACCTTGTTTACGTGTCTGACAGCCGTGGGCGTATCCTGACGGAACTGTCTTGTATCCGTTTGGAAGAGAACAACTTTATCCTGATCACCGCGGCAACGGCGCAGTGGCATGACGGCGATATGATCCGCAATGCGGTGCCAGACAGCGTGACAGTGCGCGAAACCACAACCGAACGTGACACGTTGATTGTGACAGGTCCAAAATCCCGTGAGGTGCTGTCAGGCATCACGGATGCAGACCTAGAAGCGGGTTGGCTGACCCATCAGTGGGCGACTGTGGCGGGGCAAAAAGCGTTCTTGATCCGTGTCAGCTTTGCGGGTGAACTTGGCTGGGAAATCCACGCTGAAAACGCCGATATGCCACCGATCTATGACGCGGTTTTGGCGGCAGGGGCCAAGCCATTTGGCATGTATGCGCTTGATAGTTTGCGGATCGAAAAAGGTTATCGCGCTTGGAAAGGCGATTTGTCCACCGATTACAGTTTGTTGGAAGGCGGCATGGAGCGTTTTGTGCGTTTGGACAAACCATTTGATTTTGTCGGCAAGGCTGCAATTCAAAACGAAAAGCAGCAAGGGCGCAAACGGGCGTTCGTGACGTTGATCGTGGAATCCGATTTCGCCGATGCGCCGTATATGTCGACGATTTGGAACGGTGACGACGTGGTTGGTGAAACCACATCAGGCGGTTGGGGGTATCGTGTGAATGCTTCGATTGCGCTTGGCATGGTGAGGGTTGATCTGGCAGAAGCTGGCACAGAATTAGAAGTGGAAATCTTTGGCAAGCGTTGCAAGGCGGTTGTGCAAAAAGATGAACCGCTTTGGGACCCAGCAAATGAACGGATTCGCGCATGACAATTACATTATTAGACGGCTCTATCGGCCAAGAACTGGTTGGACGACTAGGTGAGAAACCGACCTCGCTTTGGTCAACACAGGTGATGCTGAAGCAGCCTGATTTGGTATCGGATGTGCATTTCGATTATTTCAAATCAGGTGCAGATATTGCGACCTGCAACACCTATCCTGTGCTGCGTGATCGATTGACCAACAACGGCATCGCAGAGCAATTCGAAGAGCTGCACCAAACCGCCAACGCCATTGCGCGTAAGGCACGGGATGCCTTTGGGTCTGGCCAAGTTGCCAGTGCGCTTGGTCCCTTGGGGGCAAGCTATCGCCCTGATTTGGCCCCCCCTGTGGCCGAGGCTGCCGAGCAATATGCCGAGATCGTTGCGTTGCATGATGACACGGTGGATTTGCATCTGCTGGAAACCGTGTCGGGTCTGCAATTGGCAGAAGGCATTTTGGAAGGCACGAAAGACGCCAAAAAACCCGTTTGGATCGCCCTATCTGTTGATGATGCGGATGGCACGATTTTGCGGTCAGGGGAGCCATTGGCGGATGTGATGCCGTTGTTGGAAAAATACACCCCAGCGGCGGTGCTGATCAACTGTTCAACGCCCGAAGCAGTTTCCATGGCATTGCCAATTATCAAGGCCCATGGTGCGCCGTTTGGGGCCTATGCCAACGGGTTCACTAAAATTTCGGAAGCATTCAAAGTGGTCAACCAGACGGTTGATGCGCTGGAAGCGCGCACGGATTTGGGCCCAGAAGCATACGCAGATTTTGCTGCCGATTGGATTGAACTCGGCGCTACAATCGTAGGTGGGTGTTGCGAAGTTGGTCCAGCCCACATCGCTGAACTGAAGCGGAGGTTCAAGTGAAACTACCTGCCTCTGCCAAGGACGTGATCACCACGTTTCGGCTGGGCTTTGTTGCCACGGTCACTGCGGGCGGGCGTCCAAACGTCAGCCCGAAAGGCACGTTCATTGTGCTTGATGATGAAACGATTGCCTTTGGTGAAATCCGTTCGCCCCAGACCGTGACGAATTTGACGAACACCCCTGAACTCGAAGTGAATTTCGTTGATCAGTGGACGCGCAAAGGCGTGCGCGTACGGGGCAGTGCGCAGATGGTGCGGCGTGGCACGGCGGAATTTGGCGGGCTGATCGACCAATGGGAAGGCATATGGGGCGACCTTGCAGATCGGATCAATCTGATCGTGAAAATACCTGTGGATCAGGTGAAACCCCTTTCAACGCCGCCCTATGATGATGGCGTAACTGAAGAAGACATGATTGCCATGTACAAGGCAAAATACTCGGAGATTTACCCATGAGCAACGTTCCCTCGCAAGCTCGCGTCGTTATTGTCGGTGGCGGTGTTATCGGCTGTTCGGTGGCCTATCACCTGACGAAACTTGGTTGGAAAGATGTTGTGTTGCTGGAAC
Organism: uncultured Neptunicoccus sp.; assembly: GCA_964458375.1. Classification (GTDB taxonomy): domain Bacteria; phylum Pseudomonadota; class Alphaproteobacteria; order Rhodobacterales; family Rhodobacteraceae; genus Amylibacter. The sequence goes on along the minus strand of CAYWIR010000229.1, from coordinate 1,873 downwards.
GCAAGCAGCTGACATCTGGCACGACATGGCATGCTGCGGGGCTGATTGCGCAGCTGCGGGCGACCGCAAACATGACGAAACTGGCGAAGTATTCGCAAGAGTTGTACGGCAACCTTGAAGCGGAAACAGGTGTGGCAACAGGGTTCAAGCGCTGTGGGTCCATCACTGTTGCACTGACCGAGGAACGCAAAGAAGAAATTTTCCGTCAGGCCACAATGGCACGGGCGTTTGGGGTCGAGGTGGAAGAGATTTCACCCAAGGAAGTTAAAGAGCGCTACGAACATTTGAACATCGACGATGTGACCGCTGGTGTGTGGCTGCCCCTTGATGGGCAGGGCGATCCTGCGAACATCGCGTTGGCGCTGGCCAAGGGTGCCCGCACAGGTGGAGCAAAGGTTTTGGAGCGCGTCAAAGTGACGGGCATGGCCAAAGATGGTCGCAAAGTTACGGGTGTCGATTGGACAGATGAAAACGGTGAAAGCGGCCATATCAAAGCGGATATGGTGGTGAACTGTGGCGGCATGTGGGGGCATGAAGTTGGCCGTATGGCAGGCGTGAATGTTCCTTTGCACGCTTGCGAACACTTTTACATTGTGACCGAAGCCATCAAAGGGCTGACGCAAATGCCTGTGTTGCGGGTGCCTGATGAGTGCGCGTATTACAAAGAAGATGCTGGGAAGTATCTGTTGGGTGCGTTTGAACCGAATGCGAAGCCTTGGGCGATGAACGGTATCCCTGATAATTTCGAATTTGACCAACTGCCAGAAGATTTCGATCACTTTGAACCGATCCTAGAAGCCGCCTGCGAGCGGTTGCCTTTGCTGGCGGAGGCGGGGATTCACACGTTCTTTAACGGCCCAGAATCCTTTACACCTGACGATGCGTATCATCTTGGGCTTGCGCCAGAGATGGATAACTTTTGGGTGGCGGCTGGGTTCAATTCTATCGGCATTCAATCTGCTGGTGGTGCTGGTATGGCGTTGGCGCAGTGGATGGATGAGGGTCAGAAGCCGTTTGATTTGGGCGATGTAGACATCAGCCGTATGCAACCGTTCCAAGGCAACAAGACCTATCTGTTTGAACGGTCCAAGGAAACGCTGGGTCTGCTCTATGCCGATCACTTCCCTTATCGCCAAAAGGCCACAGCGCGTGGGGTGCGGCGCACGCCGTTCCATCATCACATGCTGGAACGGGGCGCGGTGATGGGTGAAATCGCGGGTTGGGAACGGGCAAACTGGTTTGCGCGTGAAGACCAAGAGGCGGAATATCAATACTCTTGGTCGCGGCAGAATTTTTTCGACAACGTGCGCGATGAACACATGGCGATACGCCAGAATGTTGGCCTGTATGACATGTCGTCCTTTGGCAAAATTCGCGTTGAAGGCCGCGATGCCGAAGCGTTCATGAACTATGTTGGGGGTGGGGATTATTCCGTGCCTGTGGGCAAGATTGTCTATACGCAATTCCTGAACAATCGTGCGGGGATCGAGGCGGATGTAACTGTCACGCGCATGTCTGAAACTGCTTATCTGGTGGTGACACCCGCGGCAACGCGCCTTGCGGATCAGGTTTGGATGGAACGCAATCGCGGTGACTTTAACGTGGTGATTACGGATGTCACGGCGGGCGAGGGAGTGCTGGCTGTTATGGGGCCACGGTCCCGTGAATTGCTGCAAGCGGTGTCGCCTGCGGATTTTTCAAATGATGTGAACCCGTTTGGGACAGCCCAAGAGATTGAGATCGGCATGGGGCTCGCGCGGGTGCACCGTGTAACCTATGTGGGTGAGCTGGGCTGGGAGGTTTATGTGTCCTCTGACCAAGCAGGGCATGTGTTTGAAACCCTGACAGAAGCTGGCTCTGATTTTGGATTGCG
>CAYWIR010000228.1:0-4945 GCA_964458375.1 uncultured Neptunicoccus sp. | reverse complement strand
CATAATAGGGCGCATACCGCGACCACCGCCGCCCCAAGACGCCTTGAGCATGAAGGGATAGCCCACGTCTGCAGCCATTTTGTGTACTGTATCCATGTCGTCAGGCAGGACTTCGGTGGCTGGAACCACGGGAACGCCTGCCTCAATAGCGACCCGTCGCGCGGAGGCTTTGTCACCCAACTGGCGCATGGTTTTGGCCTTGGGACCGATAAACGTCAGGCCCGCTTCGGTGCAAGCATCTACGAAGTCTGGGTTTTCTGACAACAGGCCATAACCTGGGTGAACCGCATCTGCGCCCGACATTTTGGCGACGCGGATGATTTCTTCGATCGACAGATAGGCGGCAACAGGGCCGAGACCTTCACCAATCTTATAGGCTTCATCTGCTTTGAACCGATGCAAACCGAGTTTGTCTTCTTCCGCGTAGACTGCAACCGTTCGTTTTCCCATTTCATTGGCAGCCCGCATAATGCGGATGGCAATTTCACCACGGTTGGCAATCAGGATTTTGGAAAAAGTCTTCATCGGGGTGGTCCTGTTATCTAGGAAACTTGGAGCAGTCGAAGCGGCTGTAAGGATTTGTAACAATTAACTGCCATAATTGGCTAGATAGACTGACCAATTTAACGAAAACCGCGCGGATACGACGCATTTTGCGCAATAATCGAAAAGAACATTTTGCGAACACATGCTTTATCTTAAGTCGGGAACTCGCTAGAAACGGCGGTATGAGCAGTTGGGAAGAATCAGACGCCTTCGAAGAGGCCGCCAAAATACCTTTGTCGCAGCGGGCCATGGGCGTGCGGCCCGCGCCGTATTTGGATGGGCTGAACCCAGCACAGCGCGAAGCGGTGGAACAGTTAGACGGCCCAGTTTTGATGCTGGCGGGGGCGGGTACTGGGAAAACCAAGGCCCTGACCACGCGGATCGTTCATTTGATGAACACAGGTCGGGTGCAGCCCAATGAAATTCTGGCCGTGACCTTCACGAACAAAGCTGCGCGGGAAATGAAGAACCGCGTTGGCGGTATGCTTGGCGAAATGGTCGAGGGGATGCCGTGGCTCGGCACCTTTCACAGTCTGTGTGTAAAACTGTTGCGGCGTCATGCGGAACTGGTTGGGTTGAAGTCTAACTTCACGATTTTGGACACGGATGATCAGATCAGGCTGCTAAAGCAGTTGATTCAGGCTGAACATATTGATGACAAACGCTGGCCTGCGCGGATGCTGGCGGGGCTGATAGATGGTTGGAAAAACCGTGCGTTGACGCCCGATAAATTGCCCGCAAGTGATGCAGCGGCGTTTAATCACAAGGGCAGCGATCTGTACGAAGCGTATCAAGAGCGCCTAAAGGTGCTGAACGCCTGTGATTTTGGGGATTTGCTGCTGCATGTAGTGACGATTTTTCAAAAGTACCCCGATGTGTTGGCGAAGTATCAGCGGTGGTTCAAATACATCCTTGTGGACGAGTATCAGGATACCAACGTGGCGCAGTATCTGTGGCTGCGCCTGTTGGCGGCGGATCATAAGAACATTTGCTGTGTGGGGGATGACGATCAGTCGATTTACGGCTGGCGCGGGGCTGAAGTGGGCAACATCCTGCGGTTTGAAAAGGATTTTCCCGGGGCCAAGACGGTGCGATTGGAGCAGAATTACCGCTCGACCAAGCATATCTTGGGCGCGGCAAGTGGCGTGATTTCAGGCAATGAAACGCGGCTTGGTAAGACGTTGTTTACGGATCGTGATGATGGGGAAAAGGTCCGTTTGATCGGCCATTGGGACGGTGAAGAAGAAGCACGTTGGATCGGTGAAGAGATCGAAGCGTTTCAGCGCGGAACGCGCGGGCATGATCCCATAAACCCAGAAAACATGGCGATTTTGGTGCGGGCGTCCCATCAAATGCGGGCCTTTGAAGATCGGTTTTTGACCATTGGTCTGCCGTATCGCGTGATTGGCGGGCCACGGTTCTATGAACGGATGGAAATTCGTGATGCTATGGCCTATTTCCGCGTGGCGGTTTCCCCTGACGATGGGTTGGCGTTTGAACGCATTGTGAACACGCCGCGCAGGGGGGTGGGGGATAAAGCCATCCAATCCATCAATCAGGTGGCACGTGAAGCGGGCGTTTCCATGATCGAAGGGGCGCGGCTGGCCGTTCAGATGGGGGCCTTGAAGGGCAAGGCGCTGTCAGGCGTGCGCGAATTGGTTGCGGGCTTTGATCGGTGGTCGGCGCTGATCCATCAGGACAAGACCAGCCACATTGAAATCGCCGAGCAAATTTTAGAAGAATCTGGCTACACGGATCACTGGAAGAACGACAAAACGCCCGAAGCGCCTGGTCGGCTTGAAAACCTGAAAGAGCTCGTCAAAGCGTTGGAGCAGTTTGAAAATCTGCAAGGGTTTTTGGAGCATGTCAGCCTGATCATGGAGAATGAGCAGGAAGATGATCAGCCTAAAGTATCGATCATGACACTGCACGCGGCCAAGGGTTTGGAATTTCCTGTGGTGTTTTTGCCCGGATGGGAAGACGGGTTGTTCCCGTCCCAGCGATCCATGGATGAAAGTGGTTTGAAGGGCGTCGAAGAAGAACGCCGCCTTGCCTATGTGGGGATCACGCGGGCGGAAGAGTTTTGTACGATTTCATTTGCGTCAAACCGATTGGTGTTTGGGCAATGGCAGTCTTCTATGCCGTCGCGGTTCATTGATGAACTGCCAGAGGAACATGTGGATGTGCTGACGCCACCTGGGCTTTATGGTGGGAATTTTGGCGCAGCGGCGAGCAGCTCTACGTTTGACGGTGTGTCCAAAGGGTCTGACCTGCTCGACAAGGCGAGCCGTGCGGATGCGTATAATTCACCTGGATGGCGGCGCATGCAGGCCCGATCAGCGCAGCGCGGCATGGGCCAGCCACGGGAAGGATCGAACCTGACAATTGACAGTCAGGCCGTTTCAACTTTTGGCATGGGGGATCGGGTGTTCCATCAGAAATTCGGCTATGGCGCGGTGATCGGGATTGAAGGCGACAAGCTTGAAATATCGTTCGACAAGGCGGGCGTGAAAAAGGTTGTGGCGAGTTTTGTGACTGCGCCTGACGACGTGCCGTTTTAGGGCGTTGCCAAAGTGCGGTCTTTGGCGCGGATCGTATGAAACAAGGTTAGCTGACTCCGCCGCGAAACATCTGCCAATGGGTGCGGATCGACGGCATGAACAGCAGTAAAAAGCCCAGAAATACGAAACAGGCGATCATTGCTGGAATCCATAAAACTGCGAAGATCAGGCCAACAAGACCTGCAATGCGAATGGCTTGAGGCCGATCAAACCAGCGGCGCAAGGTGAGGTAGAACAGCTTGCCCCCATCAAGGGGTTGCACGGGGATCATGTTCATACAAAACAAGAAGAAATTGATGTTTGCGAACCAATACACGTATTTTGCTGCGTAAAAGAAGCCGGAGTCTTGGACATATGGAAAGGCGAGCGAACAGATCGCCCAAAGCGCCAAGTTCACAATGGGGCCCATGGCAACGACGAATTCTTCTTCGGCGCGGGGCAGGGCGCGATACCCTTCGCAAAATCCGCCACCGCCATAGATCATCACCCGTTTAACGCTGTGGCCTTGGATCAAAGTTGCCCAAGCATGGCCAAATTCATGCAGGAAAATCGCCAGCAGGATCAACAAGAAGAAGAGGATATTGTCGAGACTGATGCCGTTCAGCGGCTGGATAAAGATGAAAGCCAAGAACAGCAGTGACGCGCCGATTTCCACGGGCACACCAAAGGGGCCGCGAAAGGTGAAGATGGGGGTGTCGTTGGTGAACACGGGGGCTGCCTCGGTTTGTTTTTCTCTTCTTAGGGCAGAATTCGTGTGTGCACCATTGTTTGCACGCACAATCCAGCGTTGGTGTGCTGAAACGGTCGCAAAAAAGGCACCGTATCGCAGGGATACGGTGCCTTAAAGGAGTTGTCTGTGTGCTGGATTAAGCGCCGTAGACGGCTTCCGTAGCAACAGATGTGATGGATGAGCGGGACAGGCCCAGATCAGCCAATTCTTTGGAAGACAGTTGGTTCAGCTCAGCCACTGTTTTGCGGTACAGCCGATATTGAGAGGCAGACTCGATCAATGTGGACAGGGTTGCGTTTACTGCGCTGAACAGAGGGCGGGTTGCGGCGTTTGTTGTATAGACTGACATGGTTCAGGTCCTTCGGTTTTGCATTTCGTTTCTGCCCCTGACATATGCGATTGACGGATGGTGAGTAGAGGGAAGTTGGTCATTTCCGGTATGCGCTCTGCGCATAGGAAGTGGAAAATACCCGAAGGCTTTTGCACATAAAAAAACGACGGTGCGAGGGAGGCGCACCGTCGTCAAAATTCGGATCGCGTTAACAGGGAGGAAAAGCGCGATCCTATATGTCAGCCAAATTGGCTGTTTGCTTAGGAACCCGTCAAAACTGCCCGCTTTCGCGGAAGGGGAGGAACTGCATGTCTGCGGTGTTCCGAAGCGTTGAGGTGTATTTAGGCTGCAGCGCAGCATTCGAGTAGTCAGGGATTTTGCAATTCCGCTATGCGTCTGGCGCATGGCTGATGGCGCTAATTCTGTTCGGCATCGGACGGACAGAATGCCTTGCTGTCCTTGGACGGTTGCGCATTTGGGCAGAAAAGCTGTTTGTTTTCAACGCGGAATCTGGAGATGACGGCCTGTCCGATGTCGGATGTGATCCAGTTTGCGAATTGCCGTGCCGCCGACACGTTTACATGGCTGTGTTTGGCAGGATTCACCAAAATAAGCCCATAAGGGTTGCGCAGTTGCGGTTCCCCTTGAAACAGAATCGTCAGATTTTGTCGGTTTCCAAAGGACAGCCAAGTGCCCCGATCGGACAAAAGATAGGCATCCGTGGCAGCCGCCATATTTAGGGAAGCTCCCATTCCTGCCCCGATTTCGCGGTACCAT